>NZ_BAAAHE010000089.1 GCF_039525035.1 Sporichthya brevicatena | reverse complement strand
ATCGGCGCTGACGTGGGTGATCTGGGCGCATCTGCCTGCCCCGGATGCCTCGAGTGCGTCGAAGAAGGCGTGGACGGTCGCGCGTTCTCGTCCGGGACTGGCCCACACCAAACGGCCGGAGTCGTGGTCGACCACGACGGTCAGGTACTTGTGGTGCCGCTTGTAGGAGATCTCGTCGATCCCGATCCGCCGCAGCCCGGCGAACGTGTCGATGTCAGCAGCTGTGTCGGCCCAGACCCGGGCGATGATCGCGCCCACGGTGCGCCAAGCGATCCGCATCAACTGGGTGATCGCGGTCTTGGAGCACTGGGTGGCTAGCCAGGCGACTTGCTGGTCGAACACGTACGTGTGCCCGGCGCTGTGGCGTGCCCACGGGACCTGCCGCACCGTCGGTCCGTGGACAGCACAGTTCACCCGGGGCGCGTCGGCTTCGATGAAGACCGGCACCGTCCCCAGGTCGAGCGCTCGCCACCGGCGTCGCCCTTCGCCGCGATCGAACCAAGGAGCCCTGTCCCCGCAGCGTCCGCACCTTCCCCGCCCAGCCCGTCGCGGCCGGACATGAGCCACCACAACCTCGGCTTCTTCGTCGAACTCGACGTCCTCGATCACGGTGTTCTCGACGCCCAGCAAGGTGCGCCATACGCTGGCGTT
>NZ_BAAAHE010000088.1 GCF_039525035.1 Sporichthya brevicatena | reverse complement strand
CGGTGATGTTCACGACGGAGTGCGGCGGCTCGTCGCCGGTGACGTCACCGGCCGGCCAGGACGGCGCCCATTCGTCGACGTGACCGATAAACCGGGTGGACAGGTCGCTGATCACCGCCCCATTGCTGGATACCCAGTCCCGGCCGACAGAGTCGGTGAATGCGGTAGTGCCGGGCGCCAGCCCGCGGAAGTCAGCGTCGGCGACGAGGGTGCCGCCGATCCCGTCGTACACCTGCGCGGCCCAAATCTTCCCCAGGGTGTCGGGGAAAGATGCCACGTCGCCGACCACCAGCTCCGTCGTGCTGCTGTAGATGCTGGTGGTGCCCGATCCGACAACGGGGTCACCGAACTGGGTCCAGGGCCCGTCGATGGTCGGGGCCGAATAGAAGGTGAGCGTGTGCCCGCCGGCGCCGTTGTTGACGTCGAGCGTTACGCGGTAGGCCGCTCGACTACCGGTGGGCACTGGGACTGTGCTCGCTACTTGTTTCATGGCGGTCCCGTCCTCGGACCACCACAGACGAAGCCGGCTGTTATTGTCGACAACGAGGAACCAGGACCGCTGACCTGCGGAGCCGTACTTTCCCAGCAGGTCGTTGTTGGTGTCGATCTCCTTGATCAGGAACTCCACGCGGACGTCGATGTCACCGGTGATGTCGAGCGGAGCAGCGTCCGCGGTCGTGAACCGAGATGACTCGGGGGCACCGACCCGGAAGTAGGACTCACCGCTGGGCACCGACAGCCGTAGCGGCGTGCCGCGGCGCACGTTCGGGTAGTACGCCCCGACCGGGTTGTCGGGGGTGTAGTCGCCGGTGACGTTGTCCAGCGTCAGCGACGTCGTCATCGGCTGGGTCTCCCCGGCTTCGTCCGAGCGGCCGCGCTGGATCGCGATGGACTGCGAAAGTAGGTCGGCCGACACGTCCGTCCACGACCACGACGACGGGTCGGACAGGTCGGCGCCGAACGCGAGTTCGACCTGGATGTCACGCTGCGGGTTGCTCATGCGCGTTGCCCGAAGAAGGCCTGGGCGTTACCGCCGGATTCGACACGGACCAGGTAGCGGAGCAGCTCGACCAGCCGCCGGTCGGCGCCGTTCGGGTCGAGGCGGATCACGGTCTGCGTGGCCGCCCCGCCGGCGCCCGCACCGAGCGCGGCCATCTGCTCGCGGGTGAACACGCCCTCGCCGCCCTGCAGGACCCGGAGCTGGTCGCCGGTGCCGGACACGATGCCGCCCGAGTGCAGCTTCGGGATCTTGATCGTCCCCTTCTTCCCGAGGTTCACCCCGGTGCGGGCCTTCACCTCGGCGATCGCCAGCGTCTGCCCGGCCTTCTCGA
>NZ_BAAAHE010000087.1 GCF_039525035.1 Sporichthya brevicatena | reverse complement strand
CGAGGCCGCGGAAGGTGAACGGGGGGTACTTGCCTTCCGCGGCCGCGATCTCGGCCTGCACGTCGAACATCGGCATCAGCTCGCGGGGGCCCAGGCGATGTCGTCGGACCATTTGACCATCAGGTTGCCGTCGTCATCGGGGTAGCAGGTGATGGTGACGGGGTAGCCGATGGGCTGGCCGTTGACGTACTGCACCTCGCCGCGCTCGGTGACCTCACCGTTGCCGACGGCGATCCGCTGGTGGATCGAGCCGTCGACCACGTCGAGGACCCACGCCTGCGCGCCGGCCGTCGGGGGCTTCACCTCAAGCTTGTACACGCCCGGCGACGGCTCGGTCATCACCGAACCCGGGTGGAAGGTCTCGAGGGTGTTGACGTTCGACTCGATCATCATGAACTGCAGCGTGGCCAGCGACTCGGTGCGCGCCGCCCGCACGACCTGGGCGTTCTGCCAGGCGACGATGTTGTCGATCGAGTCCTCGTGCGCCTCGGTGACGCCGTCCTCGCCGATGTAGCCGAGGTTGACGAACGCGGCATTGAGCGAGCCGGTGGGGCCGGTGGGCAGCGCGGTCCCGAGCGGCGCTCGGTACACGCCGCCGGTGATCGCGACGCGTACGTTCTGGGCGTCCGGTGTG
>NZ_BAAAHE010000086.1 GCF_039525035.1 Sporichthya brevicatena | reverse complement strand
CCAGGCGGATCGTTCCGCGCGCGACGACGACAACGCTGTCGGCGAGGGCGAGCGCACGGTGGACGAACTGTTCGACGACGATGAGCGCCACGCCCGCGTCCTTGAGCGTGGCCAGGAACTCGAAGATCTCGTCGACGAGGTTGGGCGCCAGGCCCATCGAGACCTCGTCGAGCAGCACGACCTTCGGGGACTGAATGTAGGAGCGGGCCACCGCGAGCATCTGCTGCTCGCCACCGCTCATGGTGCCGGCGACCTGCGAGAGCCGCTGACCCAGACGCGGGAACGCCGAAGCCGCCTTCTCGATCGCCGCCGTGGCCTGCCCACGCGGGGCCTGCAGGATCAGGTTCTCCTTCACCGTCAGCGACGGGAAGATCCCGCGGGGGTCGGGGATGTGGCACAGCCCGGCCTTGACCCGCTCGTGCGTGGAGCGCTTGGTCATGTCCTTGCCGTCGACGAGGATCTGACCCGCCGTCGGCTTGAGCAGACCCGAGCACGTCTTGAGGAACGTGGTCTTC
>NZ_BAAAHE010000085.1 GCF_039525035.1 Sporichthya brevicatena | reverse complement strand
ATGTCGGTCGACGGCGGGGCGACGACCGCGTCGTAGAGGATCTTCGTCCGGCCGCGGGTGCGGCCTTCCTCCTGGGCCACCCACGCGTCCCAGGTGTCCTCGGCGACGGTCTCCTGGCCGGGCACCCAGGCGTTCGAGGTCTCCAGCATCCGCGAGCCGGACTTGGCCAGGTTGTCGGCCAGCGTCGAGGCCATCTCCGGCCCGCCGTTGGACGGTTTCCAGTGCTCGGTCTCGTCCGCGACCACGAAGCTCGCCTCGGCGCCCTCAGCGGCCGTGGCCGAGGAGGTGATGACCTCCAGCGTCCCCTCGGGGAGCTTGTAGTAGACGGTCTTGCCGGGGTCGATGTGGTGGGCCTTGACCACGCGCGACTGCTTGTGGGCGATCGCGCGGACCATCCGCATCGTGTTCTTCGTCTGCGACTCCGCCGTCGCCGCGATCTGCACCAGCGGCATGTCCACGGCCCGGACGTCGAGCCGGGCGGTCGGGTCCGGGTGCTCCGGGTCGATGATCCGGCGGACCCGGCACGGCCCGGCGAACTCGATGAGCGCGAGCACCGCGGCGAACGGAGACTTGCCCGAGCCCTTGGCCAGCCGGCGGACGCCGTGGTGGTAGCG
>NZ_BAAAHE010000084.1 GCF_039525035.1 Sporichthya brevicatena | reverse complement strand
ATCGCGCCGTACACGGCAACGTGCCCAATCGCGATGTCGTTGTTCAGGTTGACCCCGGTTCCGACGCCGACCCGTGTCACCCGCGGCGCCGACGCACTAGTGATGATCCCGCTCGGAGCCGACACCGACGGGACGGTCGACATGTCCAGCACGGGCGCGCAGCCCAACGTCCACAACGCATTCGAGCCGTTGTTCCCCCCCTCCACGTACAACAGGAAGGGCTTGTCGTCGATGTCGAAATCCTGGGTGGTGTTCAGAAGATCCGCACCATCGACGTCCAGCACCTGCAACCGGAGTTGCCCCGCCGCGCCGCTCGTGTCGTAGCGGACCAGCCACCGCGCCGCGGTGCCGTCGGTGCGGATGTCCAGCAACACAGCCTCGTCGGTCACCCCGCCCTCCGGCATCACGACAACGGCCGAAACCATCCACTGGTTTCCGATGCTCGTGTAACCGGGGACGACGCCGATTGCGCCGGCGCTGTTGAACGTCGGCAACGGCTGCGAGGCGATGTAGGAGTCGCTGGCTGCCGGGCGCGGTGAACCGAGGAAGGTCATCGCCGCGCCGCCGGAAACGGCGGATCCGAACGAGTTCGCTTCCGG
>NZ_BAAAHE010000083.1 GCF_039525035.1 Sporichthya brevicatena | reverse complement strand
AAGTCGGCGGTGTCCTTGGAGTACACCGCGCCGCGGGAGATCAGCATCGTGCAGAACGCGCACCCGCCGCCGACCCGCCGGTAGCCGACGATGGCGCTGGACTCCCGGAAGGTGCCGACCACGGTGGCCCGGTCACCGCCGAGGGTGAGCCGCTGGGCGGCGCCGACGAGCTGGGAGGCCATGACCCGCCGGGCGAGGGACGGGTCGGCGCTGATCCGCATGTTGGTCTTGAAGGCCACCGGCCCGGTCACGCGAAGGCTGGTCGCGATCTCTCGGGTGTTCGCCCCGACCCGCACCGGGTCGAGCCGGACACCTTCGAGTTCGGCGTGCTCGGCGAGGTAGCGGCGCGCGAGCGCGGCCGCGACGTCGTGGCCTTGGGCGACCACGCGGGTCACCTGCGGCGAGGTCCGCGCCCACCAGGAGTCGACGTCGGCGGTGTCAGCCCGCATCGCGGCCCGGTTGATCTGCGCGGCGACGATGGCGGCCAGGCGCGCGAGGTCACGGCGGTGCGCCGCTGTCCGCTGCTGCGCCCGAGGGGACGGCACGGGTCAGGCCTGCTCGAGGGAGGCGGCCGCGACCTCGGG
>NZ_BAAAHE010000082.1 GCF_039525035.1 Sporichthya brevicatena | reverse complement strand
CGCCGGAGTGCTCGTAGTCCCAGATCTGGTTGCCGTAGGCGTCGATGTCCTCGGCCGGGTTGACGATCGTGACCTGGTGGATCAGGAGCCGGTCGGGGAGCATCAGATCCGGACCTGGATGGTGGTGGCAGTGCGCCGGTACCGGGCCAGGGTCTCCTTGTCGTCGGCGGTGAGCCGGGTCGTGAGCCCGTTGGCCCCGGCGCCTTGCTGCAGGCCGTACGAGTACTGGCCGATCCGCTCGGTGACCATGCCCTCCACCGGCGACGGGGTGGTCAGCACGCGGAGCACCATGCCGGTGACGACGGCGATGACGTCGTCGGGGACGTTCGCGTAGCCGTGGTTGTAGGTGACCCGGTAGGACCGGGCGCCCTCCTCGTCCCACCAGTCGGGCAGGTTGATCACGGCGGCGTCCCAGCCGGCGAGGTCGATGATGTCCGCGCCGTCCCAGGCGTAACCGGCCAGCGGGAGCGACTGCCCGGCCGGGCCGATCGCGGCGACGGAGGTGACGGCGGTGACCGGCCG
>NZ_BAAAHE010000081.1 GCF_039525035.1 Sporichthya brevicatena | reverse complement strand
TTGCCGGTGACCGCGATGGCGGCCGGCAGCAGCGCAGCGCCGAGGGAGGCACCGAGGTCGTCGACGGTGGCGCGCAGCTTCTGCTGCCGGGACTCGAGGGAGTCGGCTTCGCGCGCGGCCTGGCCGAGGAAGATCGCGGCCTTCTCCTGGGCCAGCATGTGCTTGACCACGGCCTCGAGCGACTTCTTGTCGGCCATCTGCGACTGCAGTTTGGCCTTGGCCGCCGCCCGCTCAGCCGGCGCGAGCTTGTAGAGGTTCTTCCACTGCTCCTGCTGCTCTTTGTTCAGCGACTTGAGCTGCTCGATCTTGACCCGGTCCGACACGTCGGAGGCCTTGATCGAGACCGAGTACCGCTCCCACAGTTCGCCGGAGCCCTTGAGCAGACCGAGTTGCGCCTCGACGGCCTCGCCGACGGTGGTGTTCCCGAACGCGGCGGCGTCGGCCGCGGTCTTGAGTGCCTCGGCGGCGAACTGGTTGGCCTTCTTGACTCCGATCCCGTTCGACTGGTACATCGCCGAGAGTTGGGCGAAGTAGTCCGAGTAGGCCGACCGGGACAGGTTCAGGCCGCGGG
>NZ_BAAAHE010000080.1 GCF_039525035.1 Sporichthya brevicatena | reverse complement strand
GGACGATCTCGGTCACTCAATGCCTCCGCAACAGATGGGGGTGACGGTCATGCGACGGACTCGCCGCTGCGGCAGCCGCAGGGGGAGCAGCCGTCGGGGGCGTCGCGGTCACGACGCGTCCTCCCGGACGAGGCGATAGCGCACGTCGGACTCGGGGCGGATGGGCAGGCCAAGCAGGTCCTTGCCGGACTTCTCGAACTCGGCGACCTGCATGACGTAGAGGAAGGTGCGGAACGTCGCCTCGTTCGTCGTGACCGGGATCAGCTCGGCACCGTTCGGGGTGATGTGCACTGCGGCGGAACCGTCGACCTCCGGCATAGGCCGCTCGTCGTGCTGGTCGTCGGCGAGCAGCACCTCGGCGAACTGATAGGCCGACAGTTGAAGGACCGTCTCGGGGAAGATCCCGGACTTGTTGGTCTTGAGATCGACGAGCAGGAGCTTGCGGCCGATCCGCGGCAGGGTGAAGTAGGCGATGAGGTCGCCGGACCCGGCGTAGCCGTGCCTGTAGGAGGCGATGCCGAATTCGACGTGGACCGGTTCGACCT
>NZ_BAAAHE010000079.1 GCF_039525035.1 Sporichthya brevicatena | reverse complement strand
CCGAGGGCGACGTGCAGCATCCGGAGCTGCGCGCGGGTGATGAACCCGGGTCGGTCGCCCGTCGGGGTCACCGGCTCGCCGGGCGCGCGGTCCGGCGGCGGGAACAGCGGCTCCGGCTCGGCGAACGGCTCGTCGTCCTCGACGACGTCGGCCTCGACCACCGGGTCGGCCGTGTCCTCGCCGGGCAGCGGGGGGAGGTCGGGGTCTTCCGCGGCGCGCGGTGCGGTGCTCGGCGCGTCCCAGGCTGACGCCGGGTCAGGCGCGGGTGCCGTCTTCGCCGGCGTCCTGCGGGACACCGCCCGCTTGCCGGCTGGCGCGGGCTCGTCGTCGTCCAACTCCTCGACGGCGTAGGCCATGCCGAGAATCGCATCGGGGGCCAGGCGCCGACACAGTTCGGCCTGGGCGCGGGCGAGAAGCATCGACTCGGGGTCGGTCTTGTACTTCGCGTTCGAGGTGTACCCCGCTTTCTGTGCCCGGCCGATCGTCCACTCGGAGGTCTCGATCCGGTCCGATCCGCGGCGTCGGCCTTTGACGACGACCCGGTCTGGGCTGGCCTTCTCGGTCCACACCTCGTGGCCGGCGGCGAGCACGATCGCCATGAGGGTCCGCGCGTACATCGCGGGCTTGCCCTTGATGACATAGATGCCCTGCAGCGCCTGCATCGGCGTCAAGCCGACCTCGGCGCCGACGAGGATCGCGGCAGCCGCGT
>NZ_BAAAHE010000078.1 GCF_039525035.1 Sporichthya brevicatena | reverse complement strand
AGCCGCTCTGCTTCGAGTGCTCTGATGCGTGCGTCGAGCTCGTCCCGGGGCCCGCTCACTGCTGCCCCTCCTGGTCGCCTGCCCGCTGCTCGCCGCGCACAACGGCGTCGGGGCCGAGGATCCGGTACTGGTATCTGCGGTTCGAGGCGCGGTCCCTTCGCCGGTAGCCCTTCAACGCATCCACGGCCTCGGACTCGCTCATCGCTGGGCCGAGCGTGACCCAGTTCCCCCGTGGGCTGTCCATAGTGGGCTGCTGCGGGTCGAACCGTTGGATGCGAACCATGACCTCCTCCATCAGTGGCCCCCTTCCTGGGTCTGGTCCGCCCGCTGGCAGGTGCAGGGGTAGGAACTGCACGGGCAGTTAGCCGCTGCGGTGATCGCGTCCTGGAGCTCGGGGGTAAAGGACGACATCCAGCCCATGTGGATCGGCTCGGTTTCCTCAGCGGGGTTTGCGCCGAGTTTGATAGCACCCTCCACGTGTTCCTCCGCACGGCCGGACCCGTTGCCCGCGAGATGCTCGATCAGCGCGGCGACGGCAGCGCGCATCGTTGCCTTGTTCGCTTCGGGCACGTCGGCCCACGGTTTGCGGGATGCCTGCTGGGTTTCCCAGCCCGCGCCGACCGCTGCGGCCTCGTAGGCGTCGTGCATGACCTCGCAGGCGCGCTCGATGTCAGCGGGTTCGGGCCGTGCTGTCCCTGCCCGCTGCGCGCGTTCGTGGGCGAGGAACCGGGCGGCGTCGGAGTCCGGCCAGGAATGCAGAGTCGGCTCAGCGGCCTCCTCGTCCTGCGGGCGTGGCCCGGTCATCACCCGCAGCGGATGTATGCCGCAATCGGGCACGTCGGGCCACCCGGGCACGTAGGACTTGCGCATGCCGGTGGCGTGGTTGCTGCATCCGTTGGCCCCGCAGACCTCAGCGGCCTCCTCGTCCTGCGGGCCACGCCGCTGCGGGTTGAACTTCAACTCCAAGCCGCTGTTGGAGCCCGGTTGGAGTTCGTCCTGCGGGCAACGGATCGCGGCGCGGATGTCCTCGCAACACGGGCACATCGCAGAGCACAGTGTGGCCTCGACGCGGGCGAGCTTTTCGGCCTGAGC
>NZ_BAAAHE010000077.1 GCF_039525035.1 Sporichthya brevicatena | reverse complement strand
CTCCTCGGCGGAGCCGGCGCCGAGTTCGAACTCGGCCGGGTCGACCTCGGTCGGGTCGGGCGTGGGCTCGGTCATGAACGGATCACCTTCCTGATGGGTGACCGCGGGGAGCTCCTCGGCGGTCATGAGGTTGCCGGCCACGAGCCGCAGCAGATGTAATAGGACCCGAGCGTGGAGCTGGTCCGTAGCTGCACGTTCCCCGACGCCGACACGAAGAACACGCCCGACGAGTTACCGCCGCTGGTGCCCGCACGGATGATCAGGTCATGCGTCCCGTCCGGTGGGCGGAACCCGACCGGGACCGTGCCGACGTTGTGGTTCGTCGTCGCGCTCAGGCCGGTGTTAGACCAGCCACCGCGCATATAGATGACATCGCCGATCTTGCGGACCTGAGGCTGCTGCTGAATCGCGAACCCGGGCAGCGTCGTCACGTCCTGCCATCCCGTGTCCTCGACGTTCAACAGGTCGGCCGTCAGGATCTGCCCGGCGAGGAATGTCGTCATGCCGCGCCCCCTCTCAAAGAGCTATGTAGACAGGCTTGGCGAGGTGGACCTGTTCGCCCGCGGCGTGCGACTTCACAACCCCGTTGACCGAC
>NZ_BAAAHE010000076.1 GCF_039525035.1 Sporichthya brevicatena | reverse complement strand
CGGGTCTCGAGATGTTGCGGTGTGGTCGATGATCTGGGCGTGGCTGAGGTGTCGGAGTGGGCGGCGGGCCTGGAGGAGGTCCATGCCCTGATCGCGCCGCGGTTCGCGCGTTCGGAGCCGCGGGCGCGGGTGGCGGGGTATCTGCGCGGGTTGTTGGCTCCACTGGAACGCAAGAACGGCTGGACCCTGGCCGAGGACGCCGGGGAGGCCAACCCGGACGGGATGCAGCGCCTGCTCACCGGCACCGATTGGGATGCGCACCGGGTACGTGATGACCTGCGCGGCTACGTCATCGGCCACCTTGGTGATCCGGGTGCTGTTCTGGTCGTGGACGAGACCGGTTTCTTGAAGAAGGGCACCAGGTCCGCCGGTGTCGCTCGGCAGTACTCCGGGACCGCGGGGCGGATCGAGAACTGCCAGGTCGGGGTGTTCCTGGGCTACGCCGCGCCGGGTGGGCGGACCTTCCTGGACCGCGAGCTCTACCTGCCCAAGGCGTGGACCGAAGACCGCCCCCGCTGCCGGGATGCCGGAATCGGTGAGGAGGTCGAGTTCGCGACCAAACCTGAGCTGGCCATCGCGATGCTGACCCGGACCTTGGACGCCGGGGTCCCGGCCCGGTGGCTGACTGGGGATGAGGTCTACGGCCAGCATCCCGGGCTGCGGGCCTTCGCCGCCCAACGCGGGTTGTCCTACGTGCTGGCCGTTCCGTCCAACCAGTGGGTCTGGACCGCCGGGGTCAAAGGCCCGGTCCAGGCCCATGCCAAGACCGTCGCCGCCGCGATCTCACCGCAGGCGTTCAAGCGGATCAGCGCCGCACCCGGCGCCAAAGGCCCGCGGGTCCACCACTGGGCGCGCACCGCGCTGCACCCTGATCCCGGTGACGGCAACACCTGTTGGCTGCTCGTGCGTCGCAGCCTGACCGATCCAAGCGACTACGCCTACTACCTCGCCCGCGCAGCGGGTTCTACGTCGCTGACCGAGCTGGCCCGCGTCGCCGGGACGCGTTGGGCCATCGAGGAAACCTTCCAGACCGCGAAGGGAGAAGTCGGCCTGGATCACTACCAGGTCCGTCACTACGAGAGCTGGTATCGCCACATCACCTTGGCCATGCTCGCGCACGCCTTCCTCACCATCACTCGCGCCACGGCTGCAAAAAAGGGGCACCGGCCGGCCTCGACGACGAGCTGATCGCGCTCACCGTTCCCGAAGCCCGCCGGTTGCTCTCTCGCCTGATCTGGCACCGAGCACCACCGCCGGCCGAGGTCCTGGCCTGGTCACAATGGCGCCGACGCCACCAAGCCCG
>NZ_BAAAHE010000075.1 GCF_039525035.1 Sporichthya brevicatena | reverse complement strand
GCTTGGACGCCTTGCACGCCGAGGTCGCACACCATGTCCACGTCCTGGTGGGCGAAGACCTGGCTGACCTGGTAGGTGGAGTTCAGTGTGTTCGCCGTGATCCACCCCTGGCCGCCGACCACGAAGTAGTCCGACGCCGTGCCGGCGAGGATCAGCCAGGAGTGACCGGAGGTGGCCGTCCCCCAGGAGTCGCCGACCGATCGGCCGAACGAGTCCCGGAGGTTCGGGTACAGGGCGCGGCAGGAGAAGTTGTCCCACAGCGTCCTGTCGTCGGTCGACGTGTTTCCCGACAAGCGGAACATGCTCACGCCGACGTACCCCGCCGCGGTCAGTGAAGTGTTCGTGACACTCGACCACGACGGCTCCGTGTCGCCCTCAAGCCACGCCTTCGCCGAGATCGTCGAACCCACGCAACGCAGGCGCATATTGATCCCCGTGCCGGGGGTGTACGTGGCAGCGTTGATCAGAACAGCCAGCTGGGACCCCGAACCGGCCACGGTAGATCGCAGAGTGACCGTGACGGTCCCGCTCGTGCTCCACACCGCCCGCACCAGATAGGCATTAGAAGCCGAGCCGATACTTCCATTGTCCGACC
>NZ_BAAAHE010000074.1 GCF_039525035.1 Sporichthya brevicatena | reverse complement strand
AGATCGCGACGGCGTCTCGCGGCGAGTACGGGGTGAGGACCGGCACCGGCTCGCCGGGCTCGACGAGGCAGTACGACCAGCCGTAGGTGAGCGCTGCGCGGTACAGCGCGGCCTGCCGGGCGTCCATACGGTTGGGCTGCCACACCTTGTCCCAGACGTCGGCGTTGGCGCTGGAGACGGCGAGGCCGTCGGGACCGGTCTGCCGGTAGCCGTCGACGTACAGGGCCTGCGCGACGGTCGACACGACGAGGGGCAGCACGTTGAACCGGGCCTGGTCGACCAGGGCGCGGTACTCGCGGGACGCGGAGCGGGGGACGTAGATGTCCTGCTTCCGGTTGGTCATGTAGGCGTGGATGGTGGCCAGCCGCTGCCGCTGCGCGCGGTACTCGGCGAGCAGTTCGGAGGCGGTGTCACCGAGCTCGGTCAGTGTCTTCGGCACGGCGGTCACCTCCTGTTGTGACGGTTGGTCAGACAGCAACGAGCCGGGCGCGGTCGAGCATGGTCGCGCCGGTATCGATGCGCAGCGGCCGGGACAGGTCGATGACCTGGAAGTCCTCGTAGAACACCGACGGGTCCGTGGACGTGTTTCCGGACGCCCGGAACTGCTCGCAGCGGACAAACCCCGCTGTCACCAACGACGTGTCCTGAACCTCGGTCCACGCGGGCTCAGCCTGCCCAACCAGCCACGCCTTGCCCATGATCTTCGAGCCGACACAGCGGAGACGAACGTTCAATCCGGTACCCGGTGTATAGGTCGCATTGAACAGGGTCGAGAGGTTGGTGCTGCTGGTCGCTGTCTTTGCCAGGCTCACCGTCAACGTCCCGGTGGTCTGGAAGTACTCCCCAGAAATCCGATAGCGGTCCCCGCCCGTTGACGAAGTCGCTGCCCGGGCGGCCACGGTGAACGAGTTCGACGCGCCGGTCTGCACCTGAGCGAAATCAACGACCGCCCGAACCTCCACGTCCGACGACGGGGAGGCAATGGCTGCCAGCAGTGACGAGTTCGCGTTTGCCGACAGAAGTCCTCGACCGCTGCCCACACTCATCTTCGACGAGTCCGAGTTGATCCACGCCTGACCGGACGTCAGGTTCCCCCACCCTGACGCGACTGTCCGATCAAACACGTCACTGATCGCAGGCCGCAGCGGGCGGACGAAGAAATTGTCGAACATCGCTGCGAGGTCCGTCGTCGTGTTGCCGGTACCCCGGAAGGCCTGCACCGCGACCCGCGCGCCGTTCGCGATCTCGGTGTCGGTACCTGATGCCCAGTCATGCGGCTCGGGGTCGCCCACCGGCCACGCCTTTGCGCGGATGGTCGGGCCGACGCACTGCAACCGGACCCGGAACATCTCGCCGGCCTGGTAGCTGAACGAGGCGAACGCCGAGACGAGCGTCGAGGCTGTCC
>NZ_BAAAHE010000073.1 GCF_039525035.1 Sporichthya brevicatena | reverse complement strand
CTGCCAGCTTGGCCTCAGCGGCCTCGGCGCGGGCGGTCGCGTCCAGTGCCCGTTGCGCGGCCTGCGCGGTGAGCCCGTCAGCGTCGTGGACGTGCGACTGGTACCGCTGCAACTCGCGGCGGGTCATCTCATGTCCGGCCTCAGCCTCGGCCAGGCGGGCGCGGAGGTGGTCAACCTCGTCGGCCGCCAGGTACAGCATCTCCTCGACAACCCGAGGCAGCGGGTACCTGTTGCTCATCGAGCGCATGATTTCGGTCTTCGGGTGCTCGCTCATTGCTCTGTCTCCTGATCGATCAGGGCGAGCACGGTGCCGATCCCGGCCCACGCGTCCGGCCAGTTCGTGTTCTCGATGCCGGGGACGTGGCCGAGGTTCTCTTCGTTCCAGGCGTCGTACTCCTCGCGGACGGCGGCCAGCTTGGCCTCAGCGGCCTTGGCGCGCTCCCGTTGCTCCGCGACCTTTGCCACCTCGCCAGCCCACAGATTCACGGCGCAATCCCGTTCGGCTTCGACCTCGGCCAGGCGTGCCATCGCGGCCAGGAACGACCGCGCCATACGCCCGGCGTCTCCCGGGTCGTTGTCCAGGCGCTCGGCCATGGGGATGTGCCGTTCAAGGTCAGCCACGATCGCCCCCTTCGAGGATGTTGTTCAGTGCGACGATCGC
>NZ_BAAAHE010000072.1 GCF_039525035.1 Sporichthya brevicatena | reverse complement strand
CTCGGGCGATGTAGCGCTTGAGGCAGCGTTTGATCTCGCGCAGGGTTTTGCCTTCGGCGGTGCGGCGTTCGATGTAGGCCACGGTGGCGGGGTGGGCGCAGCGGATGCGGGTGATGACGATGGTGTGCAGGGCGCAGTTCAGGCGCCGGTCGCCGTAGCGGTTGAGCCGGTAGCGGTTGGTGGTTCGGCCGCTGTTGGCCGGGATGGGGGCGACGCCGGCGAGCATGGCGAAGCCGGCCTCGTCGGCGATGCGTCCGGCGTGGGACCAGGCGCACAGCACGGTGGCGGCCACGATCGGGCCGACGCCGAGCTGGTCGAGCAGGTCCGGGCGCCAGGAGCGCACGATCGCGGTGATGGCGCGTTCGTGGGCGGCGGCTTCGGTGCGCAGGTCGCGGGCGCGGCGGGCCAGGATGCGCAGGGTGTCCGCGGTGGCGCGGGTCTCGGCGTCCCAGCCGCGGCGGGCCCGCAGAGCAGCGGCGCGGGTGATGGTGGCGGGCATCTTCAGGCCGCGGAAGATTGCGCGCAACGGTTCGGGGGCGGCGATGAGCAGGGCGAAGATCTGCCGTTCGGTGCTGGTCGCGGCCTCGACCGCGGAGCGGCGCGCGGCCAGGCGCACCGAGAGGATCTGGCGGTCCCCGCCACTGCGCGGGGTGCCCAACCGCGGGCGGGCCAGCGCCTCCCGGGCGGCGCGGACCGCGTCG
>NZ_BAAAHE010000071.1 GCF_039525035.1 Sporichthya brevicatena | reverse complement strand
CAAGGAATTCTTGGGCTTGCGACGGTCCAAAATCTCCGAGCCGGAAGGCACTCCGTAGGTGAAGCGTAACCGGGTTCGGTCGGTGCCCCGTGTCGAGGCGGGCGGCGAGTCGCTGATCTCCTCAGCGGGTGGGGCGTTGTTGTTGCAGACCGCGGTGGTCAGCGGTCTGGCCGGCGGGCTCTCGCGCGGGCTGGCGCCGTGGCGGGCCGATCGCGCGGTGCACGACCCGGGCAAGACGGTCCTGGATCTGGCGGTCGCGATCGCGCTCGGCGGTGACTGTCTGTCCGATCTGGCCCTGGTGCGTGCCCAGCCCGAACTGTTCGGCCCGGTCGCCTCGGACCCCACGGTCAGCCGGCTGATCGAGGCGTTGGCCGCGGACCCGGAAACGACCGAGACCGCGATCGCCGCGATCCGGGCGGCTCGCGCGCAGGCCCGGCAGCGGGTGTGGTCACGGGTCGACCCGTGGGCCGGTCAGGACTGCCCGGTGCTGGATTTGGACGCCACGCTGATCGATGCGCATTCGGAGAAGGAAGCCGCCGCCCCGACTTTCAAGCGCGGGTTCGGGTTCCACCCGATCCTGGCCTTCGCTGATCACGGCCCGGCCGGGACCGGGGAGCCGCTGGCCGCGCTGCTGCGCCCGGGCAGCGCGAACGCCAACAACGCCGCCGATCAGATCGCGGTGCTCGATGCCGCGCTGGCCCAACTCCCGGAGCCGGTGCGGGACCGGGTGCTGGTGCGCGCCGACAGCGCGGGCGGGGTCAAGGACTTCCTGGCCCACGTGCACGAGCTGGGATTGGAGTACTCGGTCGGGATCGGCGCCCGCCAACCCGTGCTCGATGCCCTGGCAGTGCTGCCCCGCCAGGCTTGGCGCGCCGCCCTCGACGCTGATGGGTGCCCACGCGCGGGCGCGCAGGTCGCTGAACTGACCCGGTGGCTGCCGGCCTCGTTCACCGGTTGGCCGCCGGGCATGCGGGTGATCGCCCGCCGCGAAGAGCCCCACGTCGGCGCCCAGTTGCGCGTCACCGACATCGACGGGTGGCGCATCACCGTGTTCGCCACCAACACCCGCACCGGGCGGCTGGCCGATCTCGAAGTCCGACACCGGTTGCGGGCCCGGGCCGAGGACCGCGTCCGAACGCTGAAGGACACCGGCGCAACCAACCTGCCGCTGCAGGCCTTCGCGAAGAACCAGATCTGGCTCGAACTGGCCCAACTCGCGGCCGAGCTGCTCGTCTGGACCCAGTTGCTGGCCTGGCCCGCGCACCCCGCCCGCCGCTGGGAACCCAAGCGCCTGCGCCTACGCCTGCTCACCGTCGCCGCCCGCGTCATCACCACCAGCCGGCGGCGCATCCTGCGACTGAACTCCCGATGGCCCTGGGCCGATCTGATCACCGGTGGCCACCAGCGACTGGCCGCCCTGACCTGAACCCCGACCCGCCCAACGAACACTCCGGAGAACCGGCGAACACAACGCCGGAGATCCACACCGGCCACGAAC
>NZ_BAAAHE010000070.1 GCF_039525035.1 Sporichthya brevicatena | reverse complement strand
GGTCATGACGCGTCCCCGAAGTCGAGCACGGACTGCGCGAGCCGGCGGGCGATGACCTCGCAGTACCGCTCCTCTACCTCGACGCCGATGGCCCGGCGCCCGAGGTTGCGGGCGGCGACGAGCGTGGAGCCGGACCCGGCGAACGGGTCGGCGATGACACCGGGCGGGCACGTCAGGATGAGTTGCTCGAGGACGTCCACCGGCTTGGCGTGGGGGTGACCGCCGTATCTCGCGGCCAGGCCATTCGGGTTTCCCGCCGTGCGCGCGCCGGTGCCGAAGACCGCCGAGCGACCTCCGCCCCCGGTGACGTGTGCCGAGCCGATGAGATAAATGGCCTCGACGTTCCGCCGAATACCACTGACGGATGTCAGGTTTCCGCTGTCCTCGGGCTTGACGTAGACGGCGGTCTGCTTGGTGCCCCTTGGCGGAGGGAGCAACAGGGAGCCGAAGACCACCGATGCCTTCTTGGTTCCCCACATGGCCAGGGCCGCGTCGCGCGCCTCGGTCGTCTCATCGTTCTGGATTCCGATGTCATTGAAGGAGTGCCGAACGTGGGTGCGGTAGTCACCCCGGGCGCGGTCGGCGGCAGAGACGCGGCTTATCCTGTGACGCTTCCACGCGATCCCGTAGGGCGGATCAGTGACGAGCACATCGGCCTCAAGCCACGCGGTGAGTTGGAGGCAGTCGCCGTGGTAGAGGGTGACGTGGTCG
>NZ_BAAAHE010000069.1 GCF_039525035.1 Sporichthya brevicatena | reverse complement strand
ACGCCGCCGAGGACGCGGACTAGCCCCTTAAAAGGAGAACAGGCGCCCCGCGCTCCCCGGGATGGGGAGGCGGGGCGCCTGACGTTGTGCGGGGCCCGGCCGCTGGCTCAGGTGACGGTCTTGAGGACGCCGCGGGCGTCGGCGACGGCCTCGTCGATCGCGGCCCGGGCCTCGGCCGGCACGAGCGCGCGGACCTGGTCGACCACGGCCTGCGCGTCGGCCTGCCCGGCGTTGCGGACCCCGTACACGCCGCCGAAGGCGACCAGCCCGGCGACGGCCGCGCCGACGAGCTCGGCCGCGTCGAGGCCGTCCTGGGTGAGCCCGACCTGCACCGCGCCGAGGAACGCGACGGCGGCGGCGATGAGGGCCTTGGCGTTGGCCGTGATCACGGTCATGACCGGACCTCCTGGTAGTGGCAGAAGCAGACGCAGGCCGCGTCACAGAACGCGCAGGTGCGCCGGCACTGGCCGTGCACCTCGTGCCGGCACGCGGTGGACAGGTAGTAGTGCCGGGGCTCGGCCTCGGTGGCCTCGGCGCCGGCCCCGCCCGTGGGGGTGGCGGTCGTCGGGGTGCTCACTTGCCGACCCCGGTGGTGTTGCCGACGGTCGGCGGCACGACGCTGACCCCGCCCTGGCTGCCGCTGTTCGCCGGCGCGGCCGGGGCCGGCGCGGCCGGCGCGGCCGGCGCGGCCGGGGCGGGAGCGGGTGCGGCCGGGGCGGCGGGCTGCGGGTACACCGGCGGGGCCGGGGCGGCCGGTGAGGGCCACGGCGCGGCCGGGGTGATCGGCTGGCACGGGCACGCGCTCGGCCCGGCCGGGTCGGCCTTGCCCGGATCGGCCTTGCCCGGATCGGCGTCGGTCTCCTCGGCGGCTGCGGCCGGCTCGGCCGGCGCCGGGCCGTCCCCGCCGACGGTGGAGACCGGGACGATCGTGCCGCCGCTCGGGCTCCCGGCGTTCACGACGAGC
>NZ_BAAAHE010000068.1:42397-54735 GCF_039525035.1 Sporichthya brevicatena | reverse complement strand
ACCGACGGGACGCTCCTGGCTCACGCACCAAATGCTACTGCACTCAAGCAGATATGCAGAACGTATGTTCGAGTATAGGGGACACCGCCGACCAGCACAAGACCCAGAACCCCTACGCCACAAGGGAATTGGCACCGCCCGACGTCGGCGCCCGTGCACTGGAGATGTCATCTCCAGTGCAGGCGCGCCCGCCCCGCCTCGGTGGAGATGACATCTCCATGTCATCGTCGGGTGCCCGACAACGTCGTCGACAGGTGAGGCAGGCATCGTGACCACCGAAGTGCTGGACGTTCCCGAGCAGAACCGGTACGAGATCCGGCGGGACGGGCAGCTGCTCGGCCACGCGGCCTATCAGAAGACGGCGGAACTGGTCGTCTTCACCCACACCGAGATCGACCCCGCGCTCGAGGGTCAGGGCATCGGCGGCCAGCTGGTGCGCGCAGCGCTCGACCACGTCCGGACGCTCGGGCTGCAGGTGCTCCCGATCTGCCCGTTCGTCCAGGGCTGGATGGGGCGGCACCCGGAGTACCGCGATCTCGACTACCGCCGGCCGGCGAGCACCGCCACCGACTGACCCGCGATCCGATCCGCGAGCGTCAGCGGAAGCACACCGGTTCACTCCCGCGCGGCGCGCTCCAACCCTCGTCGGTTCGCGCTGGCGCCGACGTGATCGGGGCGGATCGAGTCGACTCCCCGAGCGTCGCGAGCTCCGCCTCGAACAACTTCCCCGACGTCCAGCCGATCATTGACGGGCCGTCAGCTACAACGCCACGGCCCCTCCGGGGACCGGAGGGGCCGTGGGTGTGCGACACGGGGCGTTGCGTCGCTACATCTTGGCGGCCGCGTACTTCACGGCGTCACGGATACGCGGGTACGTACCGCAGCGGCAGACGTTGCGCAGGGTGTCGAGGTCGGCCTCGGAGATCTTGCGGCCGGACTTCTTCACGCGGTTGATCAACGCAGTCGCGGCCATGATCTGGCCGGGCTGGCAATAACCGCACTGGGCGACGTCGTACTTGACCCAGGCCTCCTGCACGGGGTGCAGCTTGCCCTTGGCCGTCTTGGCCAGACCTTCGATCGTGGTGATGCGGTCCGAGGCCTTGATGTCCGAGACCGGCACCGAGCACGGGTTGAAGTGCTTGCCGTTCAGGTGCGAGGTGCACGCCTGACAGACCCGGATGCCGCAACCGTACTTCGGGCCGGTGACACCGAGCAGGTCGCGGAGCACCCACAGCATGCGGACGTTGCTCTCGGCGTCCACGCTGACCTTCTTGCCGTTCAGGATGAACGTGTGCTTACTCATGAAGTCTCCTCCTTCCGGGAAATCAGGTCAGCGCGCGAAGCGGCGGCCGTTGACGGGTGACTGCGGGATCGGTGGCACCTTGGGCTTGGCCACGAATCCCAGCGGCTCGTTGAAGTTGACCGGGTTGTAGGTCGGGAGCTCTCCCACCGCACGGCCGTAGGCGATCGCCGCGGCCGCCTGGCCGGCGGCCACACCGGTCTCACCGGCGCCACCGCCGATGTCACGGTTGTCCGGCATGACGTGGCACTCGAACACGTACGGGACGTTCCACTGCCGGGTGTACCGGTAGTTGTCCCACGAGCCCTCGAGCGGCAGGCCGTCCTCGATGTGCAGACTCGCCGTCAGGGCCTGGGCGATGCCGTCCATGCAGCCGCCCATCATCATCGCCTGGAAGTTGCGCGGGTTGATGACCCGTCCGGCATCGACGGCCATGATCGCCTTCGTGACACGCGGGCCCGTGTAGGCCTCACGGATCTTCCGGTTCACCATGGCGGGTCGGGCGTCGATCTCCATGAAGCAGGCGACCTTGCACTGGTACTCGCTGTGCAGCGCGATGGCCTGCGCGGTGCCCTTCGGCATCGTGCGACCCCAGTTACCGGCCTCGGCGGCCTTGTCGAGCACCGCACGCCAGCCGTCGTCCGCCGCGAAGGAACGACGAAACTCGTAGTCGTCCATGCCGAACGCGTCAGCCATCTTCGAGACGTGCAGCTCACGCGCCGTCCCGGTGTCCGGCGAGTACACGTTCCGCACCGCGGACGTCGGGAGCGTGTCGTAGGCGAAGATCTCGTTGAGGAACACCGCGGTCGGGCCGAAGTGGTACGGCACGTCGGTGACGAGCTGGTAGAACCCCATCGACACCGAGAGGTTGCCGGCCTCCTTGTTGCCGGAGAAGCCCAGACGCGGGTCCTGCGCCGTGGCCGAGCCGGAGATGATCTCGCCGAGACCGTGCGTCCAGTCGCACGCCGAGGAGGCGCTCGACATCGTGAAGCTCGTGACGCTGTTGCCGTTCTTCGTGGCGCGCACGCGGTTCACCATCATCGGGTGCATACGTCCGTGGCGGTTGTCGTCCGTCCGGTGCCACATCAGCTTGACGGGCTTGCCGAACGTCTTCGACGCCTCGACGGCCTCGTAGGACGCGTCCGAGAACAGGTGGCGGCCGAACGAGCCACCGCCGGGCGGGCAGTGCACCGTCACGGCGTCCTCGGGCAGGTCCAACATCAGCGCGATCCGCTGCAGCGTGACGATGGGCATCTTGTTCGTGCCCCAAACCTCGGCGGAGTCCTTGCGGACGTCGGCGACGGCGCAGTTCGTCTCGAGCGGCGAACCACTGCGGTAGTGGAACGTGTAGTCCTGGTCGATGACCTCGTCGGTCGGCGCCGCGGGCGGCACCGGCAGGAGGACGGACGCGACCTTCTTGGCCAGCGACTCGTTGTTCTCCTTGTCGACGGTCCCGGCGCCCCAGGTGACCTTGAGCGCGCGGATCGCGTCGATGCACTGGCCGAACGTGCGCGCACGCACGGCCACCCCGCGGGAGATCGCCGCGACGTCGGTGACACCCGGCATCGCCTTCACACGCTCGAGGTTGTCGATCGACTGCACGGTGCCGTTGATCGTCGGGGGCCGGCACAGCATGGTCGGAAGCGCGTTCGGGACCTGCAGGTCCATCGCGAACTTCTTCTTGCCGGTGACCATGTCGAGGGCGTCGACGCGGCCGATGCTCTTCCCGACGTACTTGCCGGGCTTGCCCTTGAGCTTGACGTCCAGCGGCTTCGTGATCTTGGACGCCGCGAGTTCGGACAGCAACCCGTAGGTGGCGCGCTGACCGTCGGGGCCGAAGACGGCACCGTCGCGGGTGGTGACGGCGGAGACGGGGACCCCCCACTTCTCCGCCGCCGCCGAGGCGAGGGCAGTGCGGGCCGTCGCCGCCATCGTGCGCATCGGCATCCACAGCGAGAAGTGCGACGTGGAACCACCGGTGAGCTGGTTGAAGACCAGCTCAGGACGCGCGTCGGAGAGGTACACCTCGACGTCGTCCATCGACATGTCGAGCTCGTCGGCGATGACCTGCGCGAACGAGGTCGTGATGCCCTGGCCGACCTCCTGGCGAGGCAGCGCGAAGCGCGCCTTGCCCTGCGGCGTGAGCTCGATCTTCAGGTGGTGGTTGGTCGGGAGGCACGAGTCCCGGTACGCGTCCAGGAAGTCGTAGTTGGCCGAGAACGTGGGGTTACTCGGGATCAGGGAGGCACCGGCGGCGTGGGCCGTGGACGCTGAGCCCTCCCACGCCATGTCGGCAGTGACAGCCAGCGTGGTGCCGGCCAGCACGTACCCGACGAATTGGCGCCGCGAGGTGCCCGACGGCGGTGCCGCGGGCGGTGCAAGCGTGGTCGGGTCGGGGCTGGGTGTTGGTGACATGAACTGTTTTCCCTTCACGCCGGCTCGGGGGAACCGGCTTACGGGCCGTCGCGGACACGGCGGAAGTTCTGCTCCCGCCGGACGACGGGATGGACAACGTGCGGCAGCCTCTTCGCGCAGGACCTGGGGCGGGCGTCCCGGTCCTGGACGGATGAATGGCTGCACACGGACACGGGACCTGGGTCGGCCTTCGCTTCCCCCGAGTGTTCACGGGATCACACGCGAAGATCGCCCGATTTGCCCCGTCATCGACGAACGGTCGCAGCTTTACGTCTAATGGTTTTGTGCGTCACGTCATAATCTGACGGAATATCAGAAAGGTTTAGGGGTCGAGATTGCGCTGTACGCGCGCGCCGCGTTACGCCTGGAGAAAATTGGGTCTTGCGGCCGATTTATATCGTGTTACGATGTACCCACAACAGCACATCTCCTCGG
This sequence comes from Sporichthya brevicatena, assembly GCF_039525035.1. NCBI lineage: Bacteria > Bacillati > Actinomycetota > Actinomycetes > Sporichthyales > Sporichthyaceae > Sporichthya > Sporichthya brevicatena. The sequence continues at coordinate 50,585 of NZ_BAAAHE010000068.1, read as the reverse complement.
GTGCCAGGGGTGGTCACGGACCGCCGGCACCCCAGGCCTCCCCCGGCCGGACGCGGACAGCACGAAGTGCCGCTGCACCGCGGAAAAGGGAACGGGAGAGAGGGTCAGCTCGTGAGGTCCAGGGCCCCGAGCTCCAGCAGTGTGGCCGCCTCCTCGGCACAGGCGCCACACGTATCGAGGTGTCTTCGCATCACGACGTCCTCGTACGCGGGATCCGCAGCGACGTGCTCGACGTACGCGCAGATTTGGTCGAAGCACTCGTCGCACGACAAGTAGGGGTCCGCGTCGACAGTCAGTCCGGCAACGACCTCGGCGAGCGACCGTGGTGGGGGCGGCGCATTCATGCGGTACTCCGGTCGGTAATGGCATCCAGATGCCCGCAGTCGGCAAGAGCGGCTCGTAACCGCCGACGGGCGTCGTGCAGTGTCTTGTAGAGCGCGTTGCGGGTGGTGCCCAACCGATCGGCCAGGACGTCGATCGGAACCTCCTCGACGACGAGGGCGATCGCGATACGTCGCTGATGTGGCGTCAGCGCCGTCTGGATCGCGTTCTCCACCGCCCGGGCCAGCTCCGTCGCCTCGGCCAGCTCGGACGGGGAAGCGCTGTGGTCGACCATCCCCACCAGGTCGACCGAGTCGGAGAGCGAGATCTCCTTGTGGCGCCAGGCCTGCTTCCGGACCTCGACCCCGGCCTGGTAGACCGCAAACTTGTAGGCCCAGGTGGAGAAACGGCTCCGGCCCTCGAAGGTGTCCAGCCGCCGCAGGACGGAGACTGTGGCCTCGTCCGCGGCCTGCATCGCCAGATCGGTGAGCTCCTCGGTACCGGCGTGCGGGAGCATGCCGCGGAGCCGGTACACCTGATGCCGGCTCGCCCGCAGGAGAAGCTCGTGGAGTCGACGCAGGGCAGCATCGCCGTCCGGACCGTCCGCGGTCAGGTCGGCTATCCACTTCTCGTCCGACGGGGCGGCGTCGGAGTTGTCCACTACGACCGTTTCTTCGAGCGTTCTCGGGGAGACATACAGCTGGTCTCCACGTAGGTGTCGCCTCGTCCCCAAGTCTTACCCCGAAATTTCGGGCCGTGACCAGGCTCGCGCTCATTCGCCGGCCCGACGCTCGGTGGTCAGCGGCTTGCTGACCGTGGTCAGCCGCCCGTTCGGGACCCAGCCGCCGGTGCCGATGGCGCCGCCGCGGTGGGACAGGTCGACGCCCATCAGGCTGAATCCCGCCAGCGCGGCGTACAGCCGCGGCGGTCCGGCGGGTGCGGGCCGCCCGGTCGCGGCGAGCCACGTCGTGAACCCGGCGGGCGAGGCCAGCTTGCGCAGCGCGTACTTGTCGAGCTCGGCGATGTACTCCGCCGCCGGTTCCGCCGTCGTGTCGTAGTTCAGCACCACGACCGCGCCCGAGCTGTAGCCGAGCAGCGTCCCGTTGCCGAGCCACGGCGCGAGATAGACCCCGGAGCGGGCGGGTCTGCGCGCCTGCGTCGCCAGCGCCCGCTCCGCGGCCGACCAGTCCCCCACGACGACCCGCGCGTCGAGCGGCTGCGGCTCGGCGTCGACGGGGAGGTTCAGCCGCGCGGCCTCCCGGCGCACGAGCCGCTCGGCCGCGTCCGCGCGGGGCGAGTTCCCACCCACGAGCCGAATGCCGGGGACGCCACGGTCGGCGATCGACCGCAGCATGCCGCGCAGGGCGATCCGGTCGGCCGCCGTCAGCGCCTGGTTCGGGCAACGGCTGGGGGGCGCCGCACCGGCCAGGGCCGCGCCGACGACGGCCGACAGGCATTCGGGACCGGCGGCGGTGGTGATCGCCGGCAGGGCGGGGACCGCGGCATCGGGGTGCACGTCCAGGGCCGCGCGCCGCCCGGAGTGCTCCACCCACAGCGTGGTCGGACCCGCGGGCAGGTCGACGAGCGCCCACGCACCCGGCGCCCCGGCCCGGCGTTCCGCCGCGACGAGCGTGTCCCCCACGCCGACGCGATAGCCCTCGCCGTCCACCCACACGAGATTCGGGCCCGGCCGGTGCGGGACGACCACGACCTGCGCCGCGCGCCCGTCGACCGACACGCGCTCGACGACGGGCTGCCCGCCGGCGGCCTGGGGCGGCATCGGCGGTCCCGCGCCGACGCCGCCCGCGAACACTCCGGTGACGACGACGCCGGTCGCCGCCGCGGCCACCACGGCAACGAGTCCGATTGTCACTCGCCCGGTGCGCGACAGCACGCGCCGAAGTCCGGAGTGGGCCGCCATGTCAGTCGCGGAACGCCGCGTCCGGCACCACGAAGATCATCGAGTGCGGTTTCGCGTCGCCCCAGGGCCCGTGCGGCCACGAGGCGCGGTTGAAGTCGACGCAGGGCTCGCCGGTGTACTCGTCCTTGAAGTCACGGTCGAGCGACAACTGGTGGTCGTCGTCGATCGTCACCAGGCAGACCTTGTGGTCACCGTCCCACCCGGTGCGGGCGACGAAGTAGTTCGAGTACGCGAGCCGGCGCGGGTCGCGGGTCTCGGCGAACTTGCCGTCCGGACCCTGGACGAAGTGGTCCAACGCGCCCCAGTGCGGGCCGCCGCTCGTCGGGTCGTCGACGGGCAGGACCGAGTGGACGGTCGGGCAGTCCTTCTCGGCGCCGCCGTGGAACGCCTCGGTCTCAGTGTCGATCTTGCACTCGACGTCGTTCCCCGCCGCGAGCAGCTTGCGGATGTCGAGCGAGAGGACGATGCCCGGCGTGCCCGGGTCGGAGGCCTCGGCGGTGTGGGCGCGGCGGCCCATCGTCACCGTGTAGAGGAAGCGGTCGTCGGGCGAGGTCTGCAGCCAGCCGCTGCCCTCGCAACCGCTGTCGGCGAAGCCGTGGTGCCCGGCGCCGCTGCCGGCCATGCCGGCCTTCGCGCGGTCGTTCATGGCGCGGTAGACCGCGGCCTGGTCGTAGACCTCGCGCCACTGCGGGTCCTTCACCGTGATGTCGGGCGTGTAGTAGATCGCCCCGGCGCACATGGAGGAGGCGAACGCGCCCTTGTGGCCCGGCCGGTTCGTGACCGTGACCTCCATGAAGCCCATGTTCTCGGCGTCCGAGGGCTTCGTCTGCCGCGGTCCGTCGGGCAGGCGCGACACCGACACGACCTTCGGGTTCTTCCGGTCGCTGATGTCCCAGATCCGCACCGTGCGGCGGACCATGTTCACGTCGACCGGCGGCAGGGCCGGCAACGGGTCCTCGATGATGACCGACGGCTGCGCGAAGTCACCGGTGATCATCCGGTTCAGGTCCTCACGGAGCTGGATGCCGTGCGGATTCGCGCACGTCCGCGGCTCGACCGGCGGCGTCATCGCGCACTCGCGCGGCACCGGCTCCATACCCGGCGTCGCCGCGGGTGACTCGGAGATCGTCCGCCCGTTCCTGTCGAGCAGCACGACCGAACCGGGAGCACCGCCGAAACCGTTGCCCATGCGCACCTCACCGTTGGTGTAGGTGCAGGGACCGGGCAGGTTCGGCCCGCCCATCCACGTCCCGTAGGCCGTGCCGTCGCTCATCGTCCAGAACGCGTCGGGCACCGAACCGCACGGGGTGTCCGTCGGCAGATTGACGCCGCGCAGCGTCATCACCGGCAGGTTCGTGGCGTCGAGCGCGAACGCGACGTCGCTGTACAGCCCACCGGCGTAGATGGTGTCGCCGCGGTGCCACTCGTACTGCATGTGGTGCGGCTCGTTCTCCGCCAGCGGGACCGTGACGGTGTTGACGACCTTGCCGTAGGTCGGCGCGCCCTTCTGCACGTCGATCACCGCGAGGAAGTCCGGCCCGACCGCGGGGGTGTGCGGACGGCCGAGCGAATCCATCGCCTCGCCGGCCGCGCCCGGCAGGTTGTGCAGCTTGCCGCCGGCCCCGGACTCGAGGTCGGCGGCGTTGACGTCGCCGGCCCAGACGACGAGGTACTCGTGCGACGCCGCCGCGTCCCGGTCCACCCCGGGGAAGTTTCTGAGGTGGTTGGTGATCGTGAAGTCCTGGCCGTCGTCCGAGGTCCACGTCGAGGTGATCGTGGTGACCGGCGCCGCGGCCACCGGTGTGGGGGCGGCGACCGCGACGACGGAGCAGGCGAGAGCCAGCACCGAGAAGAGGCAGGTGGAGGGCCGGGGACGTGGCGAGGGCAGCAACCGCATGGGGATGTTGTCCGTTTCTCTTCCGCGCGACGACTCTTCGCTCCTCTGGCGGAAGGAGGCGACTCACCCTCGTCAGTGCCGTCACGACCTTTGGTTCTTACCGGACGAACCCTGACGTGCCGTCACAGAACTTGGTGCGATCGGACAAGTTGAACTGACCGGACATTTTCTCAGTAAGACCCTCGTGGTCCGCGTCACTTACTCCGATGTGCACACATTCCGCCCGCTGTGTACAACACCGCCCCACGCCAGGGCCTCCGCAGTTCTGGCACCCATCCGCCATGGGCGCAGGTGGTGAGTACTCCCACCCGCCATGCTCTTCAGCCGAAGGGCATTGACCTGAAGTTGATCGTGAACGCCCCCGCCCGCTGACGATCGACGCCTCTTGAGCCGGTCTCCCCCGAGCCGGCGCGAAAGGAAGCACGCTCATGACGCAAACTGCAGACGCTTTCGGCACTACCGGGCCTGAGGAGACCGCGAACGGCCTGAGCCGTCGACGCTTCGTCGGCTATGTCATGGCCGGGACAACGCTGACCGTGGCTGGTCAGTACGTGGTCGACTCGCGCCCGGCCACCGCGGCCGGCGGGGCCACCCCCATCCTGAGCAACGACCTGCCGTCGGACCACTACGACTTCATGGACCTCATGCGCGACCAGACCCGCGCCGTGACGCCACTGCTCACGCTCGAGGTCTCTGAGGACGGCCGGGTCCGCTTCGACATGCCGCGCTGCGAGGTCGGACAGGGTGTCGAGACCGGTATCGCGCAGATCATCGCGGACCAGATGGAGATCCCGTACGAGCAGGTCGACATCACCCAGTCGAAGGCGCGGGCGGACCTCTTCGCCGCGCAGCTCACCGGTGGGTCCTCCTCGCTGTACTCGCTGTGGGAGCCCCTCCGTGAGCTGAGTGAGCTCGCGCGGCAGCGCCTCGTCGGCGCGGCCGCCCAGAAGTGGGGTGTCTCGCCGAAGGTGCTGCGCACCAAGGACGGGTTCGTCTTCGGCCCCGACGGCCAGCGCGCCCCGTACGGCTCTCTCGCCATCGGCTCGCCGCAGAACGAGGCCATCGGTGCGCTGCTCGACGCTGCGATCGGTCCGCCCAAGGGCGGCGTGATCGGCAAGTCGGTGCCGCGCAAGGACATCAAGGCCATCGTCACCGGCGCCAAGAAGTTCGCGATGGACCTGGACATCCCGAACGCGCTCCCGACGATGCTCGCCCGGCCCCCGACATTCAACGGCCGCGTCGGCAAGATCAACAACCTCGAGCAGATCAAGGGGATGCCGGGCGTCACCGACCTCGCGGTCATCGAGTCCACGCACCGTTCCTCGGCCGTGGCCATCCGCGCGAAGACCTTCGGTCAGTGCGTGGACGCGATCCGTGCGCTCAAGGTCGACTGGGAGGTCGGCGACACCGGCAAGGTGAACTCCGAGGGCCTGATGGCCGAGGTCCAGAAGGTGCGGCTCCCGATGGAGCCGGCACTGCCCGGGTCCGAGGTGATCGAGGGCGAGTACACCTTCCAGTTCCGCAGCAACTCTCCGCTCGAGACGAACAGCGCGGTCGCCGACGTGACCGACGACAAGTGCGAGGTGTGGGCGGCCTCGAAGATCCCCGGCACCCCGCTGGGCATGCTTTCCGAGGAGCTGGGCCTGCCCCTCGACAAGGTCGTCATCAACGTCGTGTACGCGGGCGGTTCGTTCGGCCGCAAGCTGCACGGCGACCACATCCTGGAAGCGGCGCGGGCGTCGAAGGCGTTCGGCAAGCCGGTCCGCCTGATGTGGCACCGCACCGATGACATCCGCCACGGTCGTCAGCACCCCGGAGCGATCTCGCACGTGCGGGCCACCAAGGTCGGCAACAGCGTCACCAGCTTCACCCAGTGGCACGCGTCGGGGGCCTGCGACTTCACCCACAGTCTCGGCGACGTCATCTCCGGGCGCGCGGTGAAGAAGGAGCCCGGTCGCTATGCGGGCAATACCGGCGTCACCGACTACTTCTACCAGGTCGTCACCTCGGTCCCGTACAACTTCGGGCCGACCAAGACCGCCCTCACCGAGGCGTTCCAGTACGACTACCTGCCCACATCCGCGGTGCGCAACGTGTACTCCCCGGACGTCGCGGTGGCCCGTGAGCTCCTCGTCGAGGACCTCGCCGAGTCGTTCGGCATGGACGGGTACGAGTTCCGCCGTGCGTTCGCGAAGAGCGAGCACATGAAGGCCGCGCTCGACGCGGTCGCCGAGCGCGGCAACTGGGGCCGGAAGATGCCGGCCGGCATGGCCCAGGCCATCGCCATCCACAGCGAGTACAAGTGCAACCTCGCGTGCCTGATGGAGATCGACAACCGGCCGGAGACGACACGTCGGCGGACCCGCCGCGGCTGGCCGGGCCCGCGCATCACCAAGGCGATCTTCGCCGGCGCGATGGGCGTCCCGGTCAACCCGGACCAGTGCAAGGCCCAGTTCATGGGCGGCATGATCGACGGCATCGCGGCCGCCTTCACCGAGGCCCTGCACTGGGAGGAAGGCCTCCCGATCGAGGGCGGCTGGGACGACTACATGTTCACCCGGCAGTGGATGTCGCCTCTCGAGTTCGAGGCCATCGTCATCGACGACGGCAGCCTGGTGCCCTCGGGCACCGGCGAGACCGGCAACGGCGCCGGCTACGCCGCTGCGGCCATCGCGCTGCAGAAGGTCCTCGGCCGCAAGATCACCGAGCTCCCGGTCTACTTCCGGGACACCCCGAGCCAGTTCACGCACATTCCCAAGTCACCGTCGGTGCCGCAGAGCCCGACGCGCGTCCTGCCCAGCTGACCTTCGAGCGAAAGAAAGGAGTTTCCCGTGTCCAAGCACTCGTTCATCCTGAACGGCAAGAAGGTCAGCGTTGACATCGAGGACGACGTCCGCCTGCTGTGGGTTCTGCGTGACGTCCTCAAGGTCCGCGGCCCCAAGTACGGCTGCGGCATCAATCAGTGCAAGGCCTGCACGTCGCACATCAACGGCAAGGCCTTCACGCCCTGCTCGGTGTCGGTGAAGTACATCAAGCCGACCGACCGGATCACGACCATCGAGGGTCTGGCCGACACGGCCGGCAAGAAGAAGGGCCCGAACGGACTGCACCCCGTGCAGGAGGCGTGGATCAAGAACTCGGTCCCGCAGTGCGGGTACTGCCAGCCCGGTCAGATCATGGCGGCCGTCGACCTCATCGAGAAGGCCAAGAAGAAGGGTCGGAAGGTCACCGACGCCGACCTGGACAACCTGCGCAACGTCTGTCGATGCAACACGTACCCGCGTATCCGGGAGGCCATCAAGGAGGCCTCACGAAACATGTAAGAGCCCCCGCTGGGTGTTGGTGACATCAATCAGTGGGTAGTCGCGCTCCGGGCGGTTGCGCGACATCGGGGAAACACGAGGGCCCGTCCGGCCGAAAGAGCCGGACGGGCCCTCGCTCCGCACACAGACATCGGGTTAGCCTCCTTCCGAAGCTCTCTCGAGGCAGCGCCAGACGAAGGGCCAAACAACATGAGAGCAGCAGCGATCGGCGGAACGCTCGCGGTCGTGCTCGGCGGAACGGGCGTCCCGGCCGCCGGAGCAAGCGTCGCCGGCGAGTGCAGTTCACCCACCGCTCTCGGGGTCGTCACCTGCACATATGACGACCCGTCAGCCACTGACTACCTCCTGCGCGTCCCGGCCGGCGTGCGCGACGTGCGCATCACCGCGCACGGTGCGGCCGGCGGTGCCGGCGGCGTCCTGCGTTCGGACGTCGCCCCCGCACCGGGCGGGCCGGGCGGCATGGTCGCCGCGACCTTCCCGGTCCGCGCCGGCGACCAGCTCCACGTCCGGGTCGGTGGCCACGGCACGAACGCCAACGGCATGAAGCCCGGTGCGGCCGGCCGCTACGGCGGCGCCCACGGCGGCGCGGGCGCCCCGGCCGGCGGCGGAGGCGGCGGCGCCTCGAGCGTCCTGCTCAACGGCACCGGCCACGACGCGCGCCTCCTGGTCGCCGGCGGCGGTGGTGGCGGCGGCGGCACGCTGACGACGTTCGCCGCGGACGCCCGC
>NZ_BAAAHE010000068.1:0-42341 GCF_039525035.1 Sporichthya brevicatena | reverse complement strand
GACTTCTTCGGTCCCGGCGGCATCGGCGCCGTCGGCCCGAGCGGCGGCGCGGCCGTCGACACGGTCGCGGGCCAGGACGGCCACGACGGACTCGACGAGCAGTACGGCGGAGGCGGCGGCGCCGGCGGTTACGGCACGTCGAACTCCATCAAGCACTCCGGCAACTGGGCCGGCGGCACCGTCGGCGCCGGTGGTGGCGGCGGTGGCTACGCCGGTGGTGGCGGCGGCTCGGCCGGCGCGACCGCCGGTGGCGGCGGGGGCGGCGGCAGCGGCTACATCGCCGCCTGGCGCCTGTCCGACCTGGCCACCGTGCAGCTGCTGATGGGACAGGGCTCGACCAACGACGGCCTCGTCGTCATCACCTACCAGCTACCGGCCCAGCGACCCGGCAAGTCCGGCACCGGCGCCCCGGCCGCGCAGCTGAGCGCCGCGACGGCGCCGGGCAACCGGGACTGAGCGCCCGCAGAAAGACTGAAGACCTCCCGCTCGGGAACGCCGGTCGGCGACCCCGTGGCGGGAGGTCTTCAGTTCGTTGAGGCGAGTCGAGCTCGTTGCGGTCGAGCTGCGACCGGAGCGGCTACTTGCCGCCGGGGGTGTCGTCGCCGGCGAAGTCACCGGCGTTGCTGCCGGTCACGCCGTTGCCGTAGTAGCCGGAGGCGCCACAGGTGGTGAAGCCGTCCAGCGGGCTCCCGGTGCACGGGACCGGAGGGGAGGCACCCGGGGTGCTGGCGCTCGCGGCGGCAGGAGTCGCCAGGACCGCGACCGCCGCGGCGCCGGCCGACACAGCAGTACGCAGCGCGATGGCGCGGGTGCGGTTGGGCTTGCGGTGACGACCACCGCTCGAGGTGTTGTGCATGGGGACGCTCCCAATCGTTAACCGGTCCGGCGGGGCAAATCCGGACAAGGTGGGCAGCTCGCAGGTTAACGGCTGAGCGGGTCCCCCGAAAGGCGTCCAACCAAACTTGTGTGACAGCACCAACAAAAGTCTTACCCCTGAGTGGCGGTCAATTCTGACCGCCACTCAGGGGTTTTTGTTCAGGAGCACAAGCGCCTGAGCGTGAATCAGGCCTCCGGGCCGCCCTCGCCGCCGGTCTTGCCGCCGCCGTTCTCGCCGCCGCTGTTGGCGCCGCCGAGCTGCGGGGTGTCGCCACCGACGCCGTCACCGCGGTCGCCGCCCTTGTCGTAGTGGCCGCCGCCGGCGCAGGTGCTCTGCGCGTCGAGCGGGGAGCCGGTGCACGGGATCGGGATCGGGAACAGCGGGACCGGGTCGACGAAGGCGACCTGGGTGCTGCTCGACTCGGCGCCGCTGTCGGTGGCCGCGACCAGACCGGTCGCCGCGAGGATCGCGGCCGCGCCGGTCGCTGCCAGCCGGGTCGCGAGGGAACGAGTACGGGTCTGCGTGGGGGCGGTTCGCATTCACTACTCCTCTGGGTCTCGCCCGCTCGGGGAAAGCGGACGAAGCTGGACGAATGCTGCGTCGTTCGTGCCGCATCGCTGCCCGCCGCGATCACCCACAAACAGAGGCCCACGTCACCCCGTGTCAACGCGCTGTGTCGACGCGCCGTGTCGACGCGCCGTGTCAGAAAAGGGTGACACCCCTTACTGCGCAGTAAGGGGTGTCACCCTTTTTTGACAGCCGCGGGCGGGCACACGACTGAAGCGACGTCAGAAGCAGGCGTCAGAAGCAGACGTACTTGTTGCCCCGGGGGGCTTCCCAGCCGCGCTCGGTGAGCAGGGCGTAGTACACGCAGTTGTGCTCGTGCGCCGACTTCTGCCCGGGCGAGAAGGTGATCGGCGGGGCGAGGCCGTCGAGGGTCTCGTTCTTCACCCGGCCGAGGCCGGTCAGGATCGACTCCGAGGTGATCGGCGCGGTCCGGGTGGCGTCCCCGAGGTTCTCGATCGCGACGACGAACAGTTGCGCGGCCGCCCACGAGGCGAGGGAGACGGCGTCGCGTGGCGTCCCCGGTGCGTACCGGTCGAGGGCCGCGGCGAACTCCTTCTGCCCCGCGTTCTCCGTCAGCATCCAGGGCGCGTTGGGCGTCGAGACCGAGAGGGTGTTCTGCCGCATGCCGGGGTCGTTCGCCTGCGCCGCGCTGACCAGCATCGCGCCGGAGATGAGTTGCGGCCGGTAGCCGAGGGCCGCGCAGGAGCGCACGACCCGCGTGATCGTGGACCCGTCGACACCCATGCCGAAGGACTGCACGCCGGCGTTCTTGGCGTTCTGACACTGCGCGGTGAAATCGGTCTGGGTCAGCGAGACCGGGGAGCTGTAGACGAGTTTCGCGCCCATCTGCTCCGCGTACTTCGACACGACGTCCTGCACGCCGGCGCAGAGCGGCGTCTCCACGCAGTAGAGCATTCCGATCTTCGTGAACCCCGCGTCGACGGCCTGTCGGAGCGCGCCGGCGACCGCCCCGTTGAGGCCCGCGCCCTGCGGGAACAGCAGCGGGTGCTGGTACCAGTCCGGCATGACGGAGTCGCCCCCGACGACGGGGAGCCGATACCGCTCGATCGCCGACCGCATCGCGGGGATCGACAGCGGCGCCCACAGCGACACCAGGGCCTGCACCTTGTGCTGCGTGGCGAGGGTGCCGACCGCGGCCGCGCCCCGGCTGGGGTCCATGCCGTCGTCCATCACGTAGAGCGTGACGGGGTGGCACGCGAGTCCGCCGGAGGCGTTCACGTGCTTGACCCAGACGGCGAGCGCGGTTCGCCCACTGGCCGTGATGGGGCCCATGACGCCGCTGAAGCTGCCGATCTGACCGATCGGCAGCGGCGCCTCCCGGCCCGTGCACGCGGCTGACCGCGCGCTCGCCGGGGCGGAGCCCCGCGCCGCCGTGGGCACGGCGGCGTCGACCTGGACCTCACCCGGCTGCGCTGCCGGGGCCGCCGGGCCGCCGGGCGTCGAACCGACCGCCGCGGGCGCGGTCGCCCCGCCCGGGTCGCTCGCCGCCGGGGCGGCGACCGGAGCGGAGCCGGCGGAGCGCAGTTGTTCCAGCGACTCCGGAGCGATCTCGACCGGGCCGGTCTGGACGCCCGCGCGCACCTCGTCCTCGCTCATCCGCGTCCCGCACCCGGACGCGAGCAACCCGAGGGCGGCCGCGATCGCGGGCACGGCGAGACGGAGCCGGGCGGACATGGCGCCGAGTATCGCCTGGCCACGGCCGGGCACCAACCCCCGACCGATCGGACGACGGGGCGTTTGTCCGCACCGACAAAGCGGTCAGGGGACGAGGACGTACCGACCCGTCGCCGAGCGGTCGGCGAAGCCCCGCAGAACTGACGCAGCGTCAGCAAGGGGAGCCGCGGTCGGACGCACGGGGTGGAGCTCGCCCCGACCGATGCGGCCGAGGACGTCGGCGAGCAGCCCCGCGTTCTCCTCGACGGTCGCGACCTCGCGGGCCCAGTCCCCCCAGTCGACGCCGACGATCGTGCGGTTGCGCAGCAGCACGAAGTTGGCCGGCAGCCGCGGGATCTCGCCCGACGCGAAGCCCAGGACGCAGAAGCGGCCGTAGGCGCGCAGCGCCCGCAGCGCCGACTCGGCCGCGGCTCCGCCGACCGGGTCGATCACGACGTCGGCGCCTCCACCCGTCGCGGCGCGGATGCCGTCCTTGAGGTCGGTGTAGTCGATCGCGACGTCGGCGCCGGCGGCGGTCGCGGCCGCGCGCTTGCCCTCCGACGAGGCGACCGCGACGACCTTCGCCCCGAGGCTGCGCGCGACGTCGACGGCGGCGAGGCCGATCGCCCCGCCCGCGCCGAGGACGACGACCCACTCCCCCGGCGCGATCGTGACCCGGCGCGTCACGGCGTAGACCAGCGTCCCGTAGCTCTCGAGCACGCTCGCGGCGATCTGCGCGTCGACACCCTCCGGCCGCGGCACCACCGCCGCGGCGGGGACGACGACGTGCGACGAGTACGCGCCGGCGGTGAAGCCCGACCCGGCGATCGACGTCCCGACCGCGACCACGTCGACCCCGGTCCCGACCGCCGCGACCGTGCCGGCGAACGACGTCCCCGGCGTGAACGGCAGCGGGGGCTTCACCTGGTAGAGCCCGCGGGCGATCAGACCGTCGGCGAAGCTCACCCCGGCGGCGGCGACCTCGACGAGCACCTGCCCCGGCCCGGGCTCCGGCGTCGGTTCCTCGACGAGCGCGAGGGAGTCCAGGTCGAACGAGGTGCACACGATCCGCTTCATGCGCGCCATTCTCCGCGGCCCCGATCGGCGGATTCGCCCGCGGGTCGAAAAATCGGTATGCCTAAATCATTTAGGGCCAGGCATCTGCCGCTGACCAGGGAATTTATGACCTCAGGCACAACCGTGCGGTAACCAGCCTTATCCGTGTAGGCAAACTGACCGAGCACGCGATAATCGATGCATGACCAGCTCGCCCGCCCCGGTGCTCAACCGCCGGTCGATCGCGCGGACGGCGCTGAACCTGATGGACCGGGACGGGTTCGCCGCGTTCAGCCTGCCGCGTCTCGGGGACGAGCTCGGCGTCCGGACGCCGTCGCTCTACCACCACTTCCGGGACCGGGCCGACGTGCTCGAGGAGGTCGCGAAGACGATCGTCCTCGACACCGAGGTGCCCGAGACGATCCCCGGCGAGCCGTGGCCGGAGTACTTCGTGAAGTTCTCGCTGAACTTCCGCCGGACGATTCTGCGGCACCGCCGGGCGGCGCCGGTCCTGCTGCAGTTCCTCCCCCGCGGCATGCTGCTGCGCCGCTACGAGATCGTCGCCTCGCAGGTCGCCCAGCACCCCGACGTCCCGGACCGCCGGCACCTGCTGTTCATGGACGGCCTGGAGAAGTTGACGCTCGGCAGCGCCCTCGTCGAGGCCGTCGCGCTCGACGGTCCACGTGACAACCCGTTCCCCACCGCGAACGAGGACGAGCACCCCGCACTGATGGCCGCGATCCGCGCGAACGAGCTCGACGCGGAGCGTCTGTTCGTGGATCAGATCAGGGCATTTCTGGCCGGCGTCCCTGTATTGGATGTCACATAACTGCTATTTTCGGACTCAGCCCGCCACCCGAGTCCCGGAGCGTCAAGATGGGCCGAGCGTCCCGCGCGGTCGCCGAACAGCACCACCGCCAACTCATCGAGGCCGCGGCTCGCCTCTTCCGGGAGCGCGACCTCGGCGCGGTCAGCGTGCCCGACGTCATGGGCGAGATCGGCCTGACGCGCGGCGGCTTCTACAAGCACTTCGAGTCCAAGGACGCCCTCGTCGCGGCCGCGGTCACGCAGGCCTTCCGGGAGCACCTGGACCGCCTCGACGCGTTCTCCGAGGCGCACGACCACGACCCGATCGCGACCCGGCAGGCGTTCGTCGACTTCTGCCTGTCCTTCGCCCACCGCGACAACCCCGGCGACGGGTGCCCCAGCGCGTTCGCCAGCGGCATCTCCCGCACCGAGCCCGGCAGCGCACCCCGGGTCGCGTACACCGAGGGCATGCGGACGCTGCTGGCCGTCCTCGCCGAGCGCACGGCCACCGACGAGGCCGACGCCGCCGTCCAGCGCGAGCGGATCATCTGCGACTTCTCGATCCTCGTGGGGGCGCTCCTGCTCGCCCGCGCCACCGCCGGCGACTGCCTGTCCGAGGAGTTCCTCGCGGCCGCCCGCGACCGGCTCGCCCAGTAATCCCCCGCGCGAAAACGGCCCCCCACCCGAGCAACTCGGGTGGGGGGCCGTCCACGGTGCACGCTCCCGTGGGTCCTACATCTTGCTGGCGGCGTACTTGATCGCCTCGCGGATGCGGGGGTAGGTGCCGCAGCGGCAGACGTTGCGCAGGGTGTCGAGGTCGGCCTCGGAGATCTTGCGGCCGGACTTCTTCACACGGTTGATCAGCGCGGTCGCGGCCATGATCTGGCCGGGCTGGCAGTAACCGCACTGCGCGACGTCGTACTTGATCCAGGCTTCCTGGACCGGGTGGAGGTTCTTGCCCTTCACCGTCTTCGCGAGGCCCTCAATGGTCGTGATCCGGTCCGAGGAGCGGATGTCCGACACCGGGACCGAGCACGGGTTGAAGTGCTTGCCGTTCAGGTGGGAGGTGCAGGCCTGGCACACGCGGATGCCACAGCCGTACTTCGGGCCAGTGACACCGAGGACGTCACGCAGCACCCACAGCATGCGGACGTTGTTCTCGATGTCGACACTGACCTTCTTGCCGTTCAGGACGAACGAGTGCTTGGGCACGGGGTTTCCCTTTCTGAGTACCCGTTAGGAACGGAGTTGGTCAGCGCGCGAAGCGACGGCCGTTGACGGGCGACTGCGGAATGGGCGGAACCGTCGGCTTGACGACGAAGCCCAGCGGCTCCCGGAAGTTCACCGGGATCTCGGTGATGTTCTTGCCGGTGGCCTTGGCGTAGGCACACGCCGCCGCACCCTGCGCGGCCGCGACGCCGGCCTCACCGACGCCACCACCGATCTCACGGTTGGCCGGCATGACGTGGCAATCGAAGACGTACGGGACGTTCCACTGCCGGGTGTACCGGTAGTTGTCCCACGACGCCTCCTGGACCGTGCCGTCCTTGATGTGGCAGGCCGCGGTGAGCGCCTGCGCGATGCCGTCCATGGCACCACCCATCAGCTGGGCCTTGATGTTGCGCGGGTTGATCGGGTTGCCGACGTCGATAGCCATGAACGTCTTCGTGATGCGCGGGCCGGTGTAGGCCTCGCGGATCTTGCGGTTCACCATCGCCGGGCGGCAGTCGATCTCCATCAGCGTCGCCACGTAGGCCTGGTACTCCTCGTGGAACGCGATGGCCTGCGCGGTGCCCTCGGGCATCGAGCGGCCCCAGTTGCCCATCTCGGCAACCTTGTCGAGGACCGCGCGCATCCGGTCGTTCTTGAGGAAGGCGCGACGGAACTCGTAGCCGTCCATGCCGAAGTTGTCGGCGAGCTTGTCCACGAACAGCTCACGCGAGACCGCGACGTCGGGCGAGTACACGTTGCGGACCGCGGAGGTCGGCAGCGTGTCGTACGAGAAGACCTCGTTCAGGTACAGCGCGGTCGGGCCGAAGTTGTAGGGCACCGTCGTCACGAGCTGGTAGAAGGCCACGGCCACCGAGAGGTTGCCGAGCTCCTTGTTGCCCGTGAAGCCCAGACGCGGGTCCTGGGCCGCGGCGGACCCGGAGATGATCTCGCCGAGGCCGTGGGTCCAGTCGCAGGCGCTCGACGCGCTGCTCATCGCGAAGCTGGTGATGCTGCCGCCCTGCTTCGTCGCGCGCACCCGGTTGACCATCATCGGGTGCATGCGGCCGTGCCGCGCGTCGTCGGCGCGGTGCCACATCAGCTTGACCGGCTTGCCGAACAGCGCGGAGGCCTCGACGGCCTCGTAGATCGCGTCCGAGAACAGCTTGCGGCCGAACGATCCACCGGCCGGCGGGCAGTGCAGCGTGACGTTGTCCTCGGGGAGGTTCAGCATCATCGCGATGCGCTGGAGCGTCACGATCGGCATGTTCGCCGCGCCCCAGACCTCGGCCCGGTCGGGACGGACGTCGGCCACCGCGGTGTTGGGCTCCATCGGCGAACCCGAGCGGTAGTGGCAGACGTAGTCCTCCTGAATGACCTCGTCGGTCGGGAGGGTCGGGGCGAGCGGCAGCAGGACCGCGGCGACCTTCTCGGTCAGGGTGTCGTTGTTCTCGTTGTCGACGGTGCCGCCGCCCCAGGTGACCTTGAGGGCGCGGATGGCGTCGATGCACTGACCGAACGTGCGGGCGCGGACCGCGACACCGCGCGAGATCGCACCGACGTCGGTGACGCCCGGCATCGCCTTGACCTGCTCGAGGTTCTCGATCGACTGCACGGTGCCGTTCAGTGTCGGCGGCCGGCAGATCATCGTCGGCAGCGCGTTCGGCACGGGCAGGTCGCCGGCGAACTTCTTCGCACCGGTGACCATGTCGAGGGCGTCGACGCGGCCGACGTCCTGGCCGACGTACTTGCCCGGCTTGCTCTTGAGCTTGACGTCGAGCGGCTTCGTGATCGTCGACGCCGCGAGCTGCGAGAGCGAGCCGTAGGTGGCGCGCTGACCGTCGGGGCCGAACACGGCACCGTCGCGGGTGGTGACCGCGGAGACCGGGACGCCCCACTTCTCGGCCGCGGCCGCGGCGAGCGCGGTGCGCGCCGTGGCGGCCATCATCTTGATCGGCATCCACAGCGAGAAGTGCGCCGTCGAGCCACCGGTGAGCTGGTTGAAGATCAGCTCCGGGCGGGCGTCGGCGAGGGTGACCTTCACGTCCTCGATGCGCATGTCGAGCTCGTCGGCGATGACCTGCGCGAACGAGGTGGTGATGCCCTGACCGGCCTCCTGCCGCGGGAGGGCGAAGACCGCCTTGCCCTGCGGGGTGATCTCGATCTTGAGGTGGTGGTTGGTCGGCAGGCAGGCGTCGCGGTACGCGTCGAGGAAGTCGTAGGCGTCCGAGAGCGTCGGGTTGCTGGGAATGGGAGTGGCGCCCGCAGCGCGGGCGGTGCTCGGGGTGAGCGTCAGATCGGCGGTGACAGCCAGCGTCGTGCCGGCCAGCACGTACCCGACGAACTGGCGTCGCGTGGTGCCGGTCGGTGCGATCGCGTCGACCGCAGTAGCCACATCCGGGCGGGGAGATGCAGACATGGAACCGTTCCCTTCACGCCGGCTCGGGGGAGACCGGCATCGGGTTCGTCGCGGGGCAGGGGGCAGTGCCCCTCGTCGCCCTCGACGACGAGATGGAGGGGGCGTGCGCCCGAGTGAGCTCTCCGACCGGAGGACGTCACTCCGGTCGGTGCAGCGCGCACTCAGGCTGATTTAAGATGCACTCTGTAATCTAATGCACAGTTCCGCCGGTCACAAGGCTTTAGATGATAAATGACCGCTATTTGTCCGGGTTCCCCCAACACACCGCGGCCCCCCGCCCGAGGGGCGAGGGGCCGAAGAACGGCGCCGAGGTCAGCCGCTGGCGCCCGGCAGTGTCCCCGTGCAGCGGAGTGCCTTGCCCGGGAAGCGTGAGTACTTGGCGTTCTTGATCACGACGACGCCGTAGCAGAGCTGCCGCTTCATCGGCTGGCCCTTGACCATCGTGATCGGGAACGTCATCCCGTCGAGGTTGTCGTTCTTGACCCCGTACACGCCGGCCTCGACGTCGGCGAGCGTCACCTCACCGGCCGGGAAGTTCTTCCCGATGGACTCGAAGAACCGCCCGAGGATCCAGCCGTTCGTGTTGCCGCCGGTCGGCGGCGCCCCCGGTGCGTACTGCGCGAAGGCCTGGGTCACCTTCGCAATGCCGGGCACCGAGGTGTCCGTCCAGGGGGCCATCTTCGACGCGATGATCATGCCGTCCGCGTTGGGGTCGGACGGGAGACTGGAGAGCGCGAGCAGGTCGGCGGTGCCGAAGATCGGCCGGTAGTTCTGCCGCGCGCAGTCGCCGGCGAAGCGGCGGAGGCTGGCCGTGTCGAGCGCGAGCATGATGACCTCGGCCCCGCCCTGTTTCGCCGCGAGGCACTGCGCCGTGTAGTCCGGTTGCGTCAGCGACGGCCGGCCGCGCGCCACGATCTCGAACCCGACGGCCTTGAGCGCCTCGGGGTTCGACCAGCGCTGGTCGAAGTTGTCGCACAGTCCGAAGTCACTGCAGGCGAACTCGGCGAACTTCTTCTTGCCCAGCGGGCGCGCGACGTCGCCGAGCGCGAGCAGGATCGAGTCCGCGTTGACCTTGCCCGTCGGCGTCGCCGTCAGGACGTAGGGGTTGTTGTAGGCGGTCTCCAACCCACCCTCGGTGCCGAGCGTGAAGATCTTCTTCGCGTCCAGGTACTTGTTGTTGCCGTTGGGCGAGAAGCCGAGCGTCGCGTAGAGGAACGCGACCGCGCCCTTCTGCTCGACGAACTGCTGCTCGATCGAGTTGAAGCGCGCCGGGTCGCCGCCGTCGTCGCCGACGAGGACCTCGATCGGGTGGCCGGCGACGCCGCCGCGGGCGTTGATCCACTGCATCCACACGCGGATGCCGGTGATCGTGTCCTTCACCAGCGCACCCACCGGGCCGGTGAACGTGCCCACCGCGCCGACGCGGATGACCGGACCCGTGGCGGGACCGGACGCCTTGCCGCCGCCGCTCGCCTTGGCACCGCCGGAGGCCGCGGTCTGCGCGTTCGACTTCGTGCTGCCCGCGGAGTTCGTCGTCGTGGTCGTGGTGCCCGTCGTCGCGGGGCCGGTGTCGACGGCCGCGGGGTTCGCCGCCGCGGCCGGGTCGACGGCGCCGGGGACAGGCGCGACCACGCCGGCGTCGGGGACGACTCCCGCGGCGGCATCGGGGTTCGCGACCTGGACGGCCTGGCCGACCCCGGCGGCCCGTTCGATGGCCTCGTCACTGACGCGGGTTCCTCCACACCCCGTCAGCAGAACGGCGAACGCGGTGATCGTCGCCGCGACGGCGCTGCTCCGATGGCGGTGGCTGGGCATGGCGAGTCCTCCTCGCAGCCGATCCGGGACCGGGGGCGGTTCGGCTAATAGTGACAACGAGGGGCGTTTGTCAGGAAAGCGCCCGGACCCATCTCACTCGGATCGGGCCGTCACGTAAAGAGGTCGCGAGCACAAAAGTCGGTCACACGACCGATTTCCTCGGCGGTGCCGGGCTCAACGCGCGTGGCGCCAGTACCCGATGGCCCCGAAGCGGTCGTTGCCGAGGCTCCACTCGTCCCGGAGGAACTTGCGCGCGGTGCGGGTGGCCTTCGACTCCCCCGCGACGTAGACGTAACCCGGCCCCTCGGGGCGGTGCAGCCCGCGGACCAGGTCGCCGAGCGTGCTGTGCGCGGCGAGGTCGGCGTTGTGGACCCAGCGGACCTCGGCCGCCGGGATCGGGATCTCGTCGGCCGGGTCGGGGACCTCGAGGACCACCTGGGTCGGGATCGTGCTCTCGGCGCAGATGCGGGCGAACGCCGGCAGGGCGGTGATGTCGCCGAGGAGGATCTGCCAGGCGGCGTCCGCGGGGCGCTTGAA
This sequence comes from Sporichthya brevicatena, assembly GCF_039525035.1. Classification (NCBI taxonomy): domain Bacteria; kingdom Bacillati; phylum Actinomycetota; class Actinomycetes; order Sporichthyales; family Sporichthyaceae; genus Sporichthya; species Sporichthya brevicatena. The sequence goes on along the minus strand of NZ_BAAAHE010000068.1, from coordinate 31,380 downwards.
CCAGCTGTTGTGCTCGGTGATGCGCAGCGTCTCGCCGACCGTCGCGCGCTCGGCCCAGCCCGAGCCCCGGCCGCCGGGGTGCAGGACGATGCCGATCACCATCCGCCGCGGCCCGACCTCGGCCAGGGAGTACCAACGCCCGGGCTCGGGCAGGTGCCGACGCGGCGAGTCCGGCGCCGGGAACTCGAACACGCACGCCTCGTCGGGGACGCCGAGCGAACGGAACTCCGCGAGACCCTCGCCCCCGAGCTCCACCCGCATCAGGCTCGGCGACTGCCGCGTCACCGCGGTCACCTCAGCGGTGTACGACTGCTTGCTCACGCGCCTGTCCCCCGCGGTCCTTCCGACGACCGCGAAACTCTACGTCGGCGACGTCAGCAGGAGGCGGCGACCTCCGTGTTGGAGCGAACGATCGTCGCGGTCTCGTGCAGAGTCCGGTCGACCGGGGCGATGGCGGGGCCGGCGGCGTCGGCGACGGTGTCGAGGGTGTCGGCGACCGCGTTCACACCCTGGTTCGCGACGTCGTTGCCGGCCGCGAACGGGGCGACGCCCGCGCGGAGCTGGTCGACGTAACCGGGGGCGTCCGAGCGGAGCTGCTGGACCCCGTCGGCGGCACCCGAGAGCACCTGGGACTGGACGGTGTCGAACGGCGGCGGCAGTGGCTGCGACAGCGGGACGAGCAGCACGCCGAAGGCGATCGACGGGCCGGCGGCCGCGGCGGTGCCGACCGTGTCGAGCGCGGACGAGAGCCCGGTGACGCGGGCCGCGGGGCACTCCGCGGAGTCCCCGGAGTCAGCCTTCGCGATCGTGGGCAGCGCGACCGCCGCACACACGACGGCACCAGCCACGACAGCGGCGGTACGACCAGCCCGCACGGCGATCTTCATTTCGCGCTCTCCTTGGTTCAAAGGGCTCACCTACACCCCGTAGTTATCGCTCAGTCCACCGTGCGCGGCCGTGATCGTTCTCCGGGTTGCCTTGCCTTTGGGTAAGCCCTGGACATTGCCGCCCGACATCCGCGGTCAATCCGGACAGACCGGCGTGACGGCCGTCTCAGGCCGCGGCGGGGAGGTGCTTCGCCCAGTGGGCGGCGCACACCGCGGCGCAGCCGGCGGCGAGCACCGCGACGGCGGTGAGCATCGCCGGGTAGCCGAACCAGTGCGCGAGCCCGGCGAGGACCGCCGGGAGCAGGAAGCCGACGTAGCAGAGCGCGTAGTAGACCCCGGTCAGGCCGGCGAGCTCGTCGGGCCGCGCGATGCGCTGGACCTCGAGCAGCCCGGACACGACCGCGATGCCGTAGGCCGCGCCGAGCAGCAGCGCGACGGGCGCGGCGAGCCAGGGCGACTCGGTCGCCGCGGTGACGGCCGCGAGCGCGACACCGACGGTCATCAGCGCCATCGACACGACGATCGCGCGCGCCGAGCCGGCGTCGTCGAGCCGCCGCGCGACGGGCTGGACGAGCACGCCCGTCCCGAGCGTCCCGACGGCGAGCGCGGCCGCGAACAACAGCGCCCACTCCCCGACGGCGCCCTCGACCTGCTGGGGCACGATCGCGTAGGCGACAGCGGCGGAGCCGAACACCCACGGCGCCATCGGCAGAACGACGCGGAGGAAGCGGCGGTGCCGCACCGCAGGCACACGCAGGTCGGCCAGGCGCAGCGGCTCGGTGCGGCGCGCCCGGGTCTCCGCCCAGGGCGCCGTGGTCAGCAGCACGATCGCGGGCACGCACAGCAGCGCGTGGGTCAGGAACGGCCACGTCAGCGCGGGGCTCGCGTACTGCGCGAGCAGACCGGCCGACGCCGGTCCCAGTCCGAGCCCGGCGGTCAGCCAGAGCGCGGAGCGGCGCGCCCCGGCGCCCGAGCGCGTCCCCGAGCGCGTCGCGAGTTCGCTGACCCACGTCGTGCCCACGGACATCGCGATGCCGACGGACACGCCGCTGAGCATCCGGCCGCCGACGACACCGGCATAGCCGCCGTGCACCCCGAGCGAGAGCAGCAGCGTGCCGACGAGCGCGGACCACAGCCCGGCCAGCAGCACCGGGCGGCGACCGAGCCGGTTCGACAGCGCGGACGCGACGAGCAGGCCGGGGATGAGACCGAAGACGTAGGCGCCGAGGAAGACGTCGACGTCGAGCTGGGTGAACCCGCCGAGCTCCTTGTAGACCGAGAGCAGCGGCGTGAACTGGTTGCCGCCCCAGCCGATGACGAACATGGCCGCGGCGACGCGACGCCAGGCGTGCGGGTGCGGGTCGTCCACGGCGGTCGCGGCGTCGGTCGCGGCGTCGGTCGCGGGCGGGCGGAGCGAGGCGTCGACGCTCACGCGTCCTCCCGCACGGCGAAGATCGGCTGCGTCCCGGCCTGGCCGAGCACGCTCTGATGGGTCGTCAGGAAGTGCCGCGCGAGCAGGGCCTCGAACGCTGCCACCTCGGCGTCGACGACGAGACCGGCCAACTGGCGGTGCTCGTCGGCGAGGACCGGCAGACGGTCCGTGCGGGCGCCGACGGCGCCGATCGTCATGCGCTGCTGACGGTCGGCCAGCGAGGCGTAGACGCGGTCCGCGATCTGGTTGCCCGAGGCGGTCACGATCGCGCGGTGGAAGTCGGCGTCGGCCGCCGCGAACGCCGCGAGGTCACCGGCGGCGGCGATGCGGTCCTGCTCGGCGAGCAGCGCGGCCGCGGCGGCGCGGAAGGCCTCGCGCACCGCGGGGTCCGCGTGCGCCAGGCGGCGGGCCGCGGAGACCTCGAGCGCATGGCGGATCTCGAGGACGTCCGCCGCCTCCCCCGGCCGGACCGGGACGACGATCGCGCCGCGCCGCGGCGCCAGCTCCAGCAGGTCCTCGGCCTCGAGCTTGCGGAAGGCCTCGTGCACGGGCGTCCGGCTGACCCCGAGCCGCGCGGCGACCTCGACCTCGCTGAGCAGGCTGCCGCCGGCGAGCGTCCCGTCGAGGATCTCCTGCCGGATTCGGTCGTACACGCGCTGGGCCGCGGGGGCTGAGGTCATCCGCAGCAGCGTACCCCGCTTGCATGCAAGCTTGCATGCAAGATGCCTCACACGACCGGTCAGCCCAGGATCAGCGGCACGCGCTCCGCGAGTTCACCCAGGTCAGCGGCCAGGTCGGGCGTCAGGGGCCGCCGCCCGGTGCCGACCTGGAGGGCCTCGGCGTCCGGCCAGGCCGCCGGGAACTTCGCCGCCGCGATCCGCTCGAGCAGCGCCCGCGCCGCCGCCCGGGACGCGGCGGCCGGCCCCGGCCGATCCAGGTGGGCCACGAGGTCGAGGTGGTGCAGCGTCGCCTCCAGGACGTAGGCGTCGAGGTAGTCCCCGACGCGCAGCACCTCGCCCTGCGTCCGCACCGGAGCCGCCCGGTCGGCGAGCGCCGCCGCCCGCCCCGCGGCGGATCCGACGTCGTCGAGGTGGAACTGCAGCAGGGCGGGGTCCTCGTACGCGGCGGCCAGGCGCACGGTGAGCGCGTCGAGGGGGTCGTCCCCGGTCGGCGGGGCGTTCCCGACGGTCCAGTACGACGCCGCGTCCCGGGTCGCCGGCCCGGCGGCGGGCGTCGCCAGGGTGATCAGCACGTCCTGCGCGTCGATGACGAGATGGCAGACCAGGTCCCGGACGAGCCACCCCGCACAGCCCGACGGCTGGGCGAAGTCGGCCGCGTCGAGCGCTGCCACCGCCGCCAGAAGATCGCCCCACGCGGTGCTGAAGTCCATGCCAGCAACCTAGGCTGACCCCGTGAACCCCTTCCGGCGCCTGCTCGACGAACTGGACGAGATCCTCGACCGGCACGACCCGGACGCCGAGGACGAGACGACCGAGGGAGCCGACTCCCTGTCCGAGCTCCGGGCCGAGGTCGCGGACCACCTGGCCCACGACCGGCCGGCGGACGAGGATCCCGAGAAGCACTCGCGGATCGTCGAGATCCTCGAGGACGCCGAGGACCGCTGGCAGGCCCAGCACCCGCGACTCGCGCAGGCGATCAGCCAGACGCTGCGGTCGTTGTCGGACGCGGGTCTGTGACCTCACCCGCCGGCCGGTCGTCCCGCGCCGGGTAGCGCGCCAGGAAGTAGCCGGTCGCAAGCGCACAGAACGCGGCGACGGTGCCCATCGCGGCGAGCCAGCCGGTGTCGACGCCGTCGAGCACGGCGGTCACGTACGTCGGCGCGTCCGCCCCGGCCTGACCGGCGGCGGCGAGGCCGGACGCCGGAGAGTCCTGCGCGAGAGCAGCCAGCGGGTCGGCCGCGGGGTCGAGCGCGGCGGAGATCTCGTGCCGGTAGCCGATGTTGAACGCGGTTCCGGTGAACGCGACCCCGAACACCGCGCCGAGTTCGCGGGTCAGGTTGTTCACCGCCGACGCGACACCCTGCTTCGCGGCGGGCAGGCGGCGGGTGATCTCCTCCGTCACCGGACCGCCGCCGAGCCCGATCGCCCCGAGGAGCGCGAGTCCGATCGCGAGACCCCAGTAGCCCTGCCACACGGCGAGCACGCCCGACAGGCTCGCCCCGACCGCGCCCGCCAGCAGCGACGTCGCCACCACCGCACGGGTCCCGTACCGCGCCGCGAGCCGCGGGCCCAGGACGGCGAGCGGAATCATCGTCACGCCGAAGGGGAGCAGGCCCAGCGCGGCCCGCAGGGCGGAGAACTCCAGTGCGAACGCGAGGTACTGGAACGACAGGAAGGCCATCGCGTAGGTGCCGAAGAACACGGCCCAGATCGCGACGGCGGCGGGGGCGACCCCCTCCTCCCGAAAGAGCCGCAGGTCGAGCAGCGGGCGGGTCCGGCCGAGCTCCCACCGGACGAACGCGGCCAGCGCGACGCCGGCGAGCGCGAGCCACCCGAGCGTCCCCCGGTCGGTCCAGCCGTGTGACGGCCCCTCAGTGACGCCGAGCACCAGCGCCGCGATGCCCACCACGGACAGGACGACGCCCACCGGGTCGAGGGGCTGACGGACCGGGTCGCGCGTCTCCGGCACGACGACCAGCGCCAGCAGCGCGAACACCACGGCGAGCACGCCGAGGACGACGTACCCCGCACGCCAGGTGTCGGTCGTCGCGATCAGCACCCCGCCGATCAGCGTGCCGCACATGCCACCCATCGGCACCGCCGCGGCCCAGATCCCGACCGCGGTGCTGCGCCGCTCCGGGGCGACGGCGACCGTGATCGTCGCCAGTGTGGCGGGGAACGCGACCCCCGCACCGAGCGCGGAGAAGAAGAGCGCCGCGATCATCGCGCCGGGCGAGTCCGACCGGGCGACGAGGAACATCCCGGCCGCGAGCACCCCCGTACCGGCCACCAACGCCTTCTTGCGGCCGAGGCGATCACCGAGGACGCCGGCGGGCAACAGGATCGCCGCGACCACGAGCGGGTACACGTCGCCGATCCACTGCAGGTCGGCCTGATCGGCCCGCAGCGCCGCCGCGATCTGCGGCGCTCCCGAGAACGTGACCCCGAGGGTGAGGAACACGCTGGTCGCCGCGCCGCAGGTCGCGACCAGCATCGCGATCAGCCGGACCCGGCCCTCGACGTACTGCTGCGCCACCGGCCGGCCTCTCCGCCGCGATAACCAAACGCAGTCAGGTTATCGCGGTGAGAATCCGCCGGACAGCCGGAGGTTAGAGACCGGCCGAATGTCGGAATCACCTTTCCGGCGAACGGATCGGAGGACCGGCGAGATGGCCAAGGACGACGCGACCCTGGTCGAGGAGACGGTCGCCGCCGTGCAGGCCGCGACGAATCTCGACGAGGCCCTCCACGGGGTGGTGCGGCTCCTGCGGCCCCGGTTCGACCTCTGGCACGCGAGCTTCTGCGCGCAGCCGTCCGAGGAGCCGTCGATCCGGATCCTGGCGTCCTGGTCGCTCGCGGAGAGCGTCTTCGACCCCGGGACCGAGATCAACGCGACGATCTCGGAGATCGTCCCGCGCGTCCTCGACGAACTGCGGGAGGGCAACCCGACCGCGTTCCTGGTCGGCGAGGACCGGGAGTCGATCGTGGACCACCTGCTCGAGAAGCAGGGCGTGTCCTCGGTCGTGACCGTCCCGATCCACGACGACGGGCAGTTGCTGCTGTTCCTCGCCCTCGGCGCCAGCACCGGCGAGGCGTTCCACACCGCCGGCCGGCGCTTCTTCACCGAGCTCTCGCTCGGCATCGGCGAGACCGTCCTGCGCCTCGTCAGCCCGTCTGCTCCCGGCCGTTGACCGTGTAGGTGTAGGGCGCGTTCTCGTCGCCGTTGGTCTCGGTGTCCACCGGGTCGTCGTGGCTGACGACCGCGACGAGCAGCGGGTACGACCTGAACGCCGCGAGGTCCTTCGCCCCGAAGGAGACGTCGAACCCGTCGACCGAGCGGACGAGCGCCCGGTGCTTCTTGGCGTCGATGCCGACGAGACTGACGTGCCAGTTGGCGACCGTGCCGGCGCCCTCCTCCGGCGAGCCGAAGAGGATCTCGTCGAGCAGCGCGATCGGGTCGTCCCCGCTCGAGGACTCCTGAGCGCCGGGGAGCATCTTTGCGCCGGTGAAACCGAACGAGGTCGGCAACGCGTCCTTGCCCTGACGCAGGACGATGTAGTCCGCGCCGTTCGGCGCCGCGCCCGGTTTCGCGTACGACGCCGGGTTCTCGAGGTTCACGGTCGCGTTCAGGCTCTTGCTCGTCACACGCTCCTTGGCGATGCCGCGGACCTGCCCGTCCTTGCGGTCGACGAACCGGTCGAGCAGGTTCATCAACTGGTAGTCGTGCAGGACGTCGAGCACCTTGGTCCCGGACGCGACCTGGTCGAGCTGGCGCTGGACGCTGGTGAGCCCCTGCGCCTCCTTGTCGCGATGCAGGCCGGCCAGGATCTCCACGCCCCAACGGTCGTAGAGGAAGAGCATGAACGACCAGGCGTTGCCGTAGTCGGCGAGGATCTCGGAGCCCTCGCCCTCGTCACCCCACTTGGTCAGTGAATTCTGCGGACCACCGCACGCCTGCGGGTTCGGGTTGCCACGGGCCTTCACGATCGACCAGCCCTGGAAGCAGTGCAGCGAACCCTGCGATCCGGCCTGATCCACCGTCAGAGTGGCGTCGGCGTACCCGACCAGCGTCTCGGTGAACTCGGACAGGCCCTCGTTGACCCAGGTGTGCTCGAGCGAGTCCTGGTAGTAGTGCAGCAGGTGTTGCCACTCGTGCGCGAACGTGCCCTCGTAGGACCGCGGGCGCGCGGGGCGCGACTTGCACAGGTCGTCGTCCGGCTCGTCCTTCGGGTTGGCGCCCGTGCGGTGCAGCCAGTCGAAGGCGTCGATCGTCATGATGTTGCGGTCGGTGAGCTCGTTGAGCAGCGGCATGAAGAACCCGGCGATGTAGGACCGGTTCTCCGGGAACTCGTAGAAGTTCGGGTCGCGCACGTTGTCGACGAGCGTGACGGTGTTGTCGCCGTCGCCCGCGAAGTTGACGCCGGCCGCGGACAGGCCCGGGATGGTGTTGATCCCCGCCCGGTCCCGCGGTGTGGAGAAGGCGGCGGTCTCCTTCGGGTAGATGTTGTTGTCGAACTCCGAGACCAGGCTCTTGAGCTGCGCGTCGGTGATCTCGACGGAGCCGGGCACGTCGTTACGGCAGTCGCCCTCGGGGAAGCGGATGCCTTGGGAGGTGCCGTCCTGCCCGGAGGCCACCCACACCTCGACGTGGTTGCCAACGGCCCGCAGCGTGTACTGCTTGAGGTACACCCCGATCGGCCCGCCCTTGGCGGCGTCGAGCGCCGGCCACAGCAGCGTGGTCCCGACCGGCGGGGTCTTCTCCCCCGGGATCGACGGCCGCGCCGCGCGCAGCTTCGCGAGCGTGTCCAGGTCGATCGTCGTCGCCCCGAGCATCTCCTGGAGCTGGGGCGAGAGCGCGAGGCTCGTCACCTCGGGCAGGTGCAGGGTGTCCGGGGCGCTACCGGCGCGCGTCGCGGACTCAGCGGGCGAGTCCGCGGCGCGCGCGGTGGTCGATGCCCCCGTCGTGACGGCAGCCAGGAGGCCGAGCACCCCGGCCGCCGCGACGACCGCTCTCGGCGTCTTCACCCTCATGCACCGCTCCTACCCAGGCGTCCGCCCGAGATGGACGGATTTGGCCGGAGCGTAGGTGCGGTTCCTATGAGTCCTCTATGAGCGCGCTGGGCGCGGTGCGTCGTCCGAACCGAGCCCGAGCGCGTCGAGCAGGCCGCCGAGCAGGTCGCCGAGCGTGTCCCCGAGCAGGCGGTTCAGGGTCAGCCCCTCCCCGGACCCGGGGTCGACGGAGTCGTCGGAGTCGTTGGAGTCGGAGTCGGCGGAGCCCGATCCCTTCGGCGGAGCGGGCGCCGGTTCCGGGGCGGACGCGGGGGCGGGCTGGTCCGCCGGCAGCACACGGGTGCCGCCGCAGGGGTGGGCGATCAGGTCGTCGGGGTTGAGCCCGTACTTCTTCTGCTCGACGCGGGACGGCCGCTCGGCGACGACCAGGTACGGGCCGGGGCCGGAGAGGCCAAGGTCGCAGGGGCGATCGGGCAGCTCGACGACGTACTGCGGATCCTGCACCGAGCCCTTGTGGACCTGGCTGGGCGCGAACTGGTGGACGAGGCCGGACTCGGTGACCTTGCCGTTCTCGTCCGTGCTCACCGAGCTGGTCGAGCCCTCCAGCGTCCCCTCGAACACGACGTCGGCGCGCTGGCGCTGGTCCGCGGCGGACCGCTGCTCCCCGCAGCTGCAGGCTGCAGCACCGGCGGAGCTGCTCGCCGCGGCGGGCGCGGCGGCCGCCCCCGCGATCAGGCCCGTCACCAGCACGGATGCCAGCAGGACACCGCTCCCGACCCGCCGGATCGTTCCCCCGTTTCGCATGGGTCCAGCGTGACTCAGCCGCTCCGGGCGGATCGCGCGCCACGCCGGACATAGCGGACATCCCGCCCACTGACAGCAAACAAGGTTGCGATGACATCATCGTGATGTCATTCTGGCGGCATGCACCTGCACCCCTTCACCGACGGCGTCCGCGCCCAGCTCCTCGCCGCGGCGGCGCTCGGCGACGACCGCACCCAGCAGACGGCCCAGGCCCTCGCGACCGCGGCCGAGCCGGCCGTGCGGCTCGCGGTCCTGGAGGCGGTCTCCGCCGCGGCGGACGAGATCACCGCCGCCCTCCTCGACGTCCCGGGGGCCCCGGCGGTGTCGGTGCGACTGGAGGCGGACGAGGTGCACATCGACGTCCGCACCGGCCCCACGACGGACCCGACGCCCCCGGCCGCGGTGGACGAGGGAGAGAACGACGCCCGGATCTCGCTGCGGCTGCCGGAGTCGCTCAAGGCGCAGATCGACACCGCCGCCCGCGCCGCCGGGATCTCGGTGAACACCTGGCTGCTCCGCGCCGCCACCTCCGCCCTCGGCCCCGGCCGCGGCGCGCCCACCACCAGCAGCGGACCCGGCCGGATCACCGGCTGGATCAACGGCTGACCCACCCACACGACCCGCCCAGGAGGCGATCCCCATGACCCCGCAGACCTACGCGTGGCCCGTCGACGGCCCGCTCCAACTGTCCGTCCGCCTCGGCCACGGCAGCCTCACGATCGACGCCCGCGAGGACGTTTCCGAGGCCGTCGTCACGCTCACGCCGGCCGACGCCGACGGGCTCGACCGGTTCACGGTCGACCTGCGCGGCCGGACGCTCGTCGTCCACGCCCCCCGCAACTCCGGATGGCGCAAGGGCCGCGGCGCGGTCGACGCGACGATCGTCGTTCCGGCGGGGACGACGGCCAAGCTGGCCACCGCCACCGCGGACATCTCGGTGACCGGCCGGCTTGCCGACGCCGACGTCGCGGCCGGCACCGCGGCCGTCGACGTCGCCACCGTGACCGGGAACCTGCGTGCCCGCGTCGGGGCGGGGTCCACGAACGTCGGGACCGCGCACGGCGACGTCGACCTGGCCGCGGGCTCGGGCACGCTGACCGTCGGTATTCCTGAGGGTGTGTCAGTTCGACTCGACGTCCGGACCGGGTCCGGCGTCCTACGTTCGGACCTGCCCGTCGAGGACGGCCCGAGGGCGGGCTCGCGCGCCGTGTCGTTGCGCGCCCGCATCGGCCGCGGCGACGTGCATCTGGTCCGCGCGCCCGCCGCCTGAGCGTCGAGCCGCCTCGACTCGGGGCTAGCCCTCGAGCGCCGCGTCGAGCGAGATCTCGACGCCGGTGAGGGCCTTGCTCACCGGGCACGCGGCCTTGGCCTCGTTGGCGACCTTGAGGAAGCCGTCGGCGTCGAGGCCGTCGACCTCGCCGCGGACCGTGAGCCGGATGCCGGTGAGCCGGAAGCCGCCGGCGGGGTCGGGGCCGAGGTCGACGTCCGCCTGGACGTCGAGCGCCTGCGGGGTGCCGCCGGCCTGGCCGATCAGCGCGGAGAGCTGCATCGCGTAGCAGGACGAGTGCGCCGCCGCGATCAGCTCCTCGGGGCTGGTCGTCCCGCCCGCGTCCTCCGCGGCGCGCTTCGGGAACGAGACGTCGTAGGTCCCGACCTTGGAACTCGTCAGCTCGACCTTGCCACTGCCCTGCTCGAGGGTCCCGGTCCAGGCGGTGCGTGCGGTGCGCGTGGGCATGTCGTCTCCCGTGGGTGCGTCGTCGGTGTCCGTACTCGGGGGCTGTGCGTCCTTGTCCCCAAGTTCCCGCGACGCCGAACCATTCCTTGCGTCCGACGATGTGGCTGCAATAGCGACCACATGTTCGGACGCAACGGGGTCAGTGGTTGTGAGGAGCGACGTACGGGCCCTCGGAGGACTGGACGACGACGAAGCCCTGACCCTCGAACGCGAGCTGGAACGCCTCGCCGGAGCCGCGGCCGATCAGGGCCGAGGCGCCGGCTGTGCGGACGAGCCGGGTCGAGAGCGAGGACGACCAAGCGATCGCGGACTGCAGGTCGGCGAAGGTGGGCGCCTGCGAGGCGTCGAGCACGACCGGCGTCCCGAACGAGGAGAGCGCGATGCGTCCGACGCCGGTGAAGACCATGTTGAACACGCCGCCCGCGAGCATCGACGCGCCCTCGACGCGGCGGATGTCCCACGTCAGGTTCGGGTCGAACGCGAGGACGTTGTCGCCGTTGACGGTGAGGGAGTCGCCTTCGAGATCGACGAGGTAGAGGTCGTAGGCGTTCTGCGCGAGGAACAGGTCACCCTGCCCCCGGCAGCGCATGAGCGGGACACCCTCGCCGGTGGCGACCTTCTTCAGCAGCTTCTTCATGCCGCCGGCGCCCTCGTAGGCGAACTCCATCGCGCCCTGGTACGCGACCATCGCCCCCTGGCGGGCCAGCAGCTCCCCGTTCAGTTTCACCTTGAGCAGCTTGGGGTTCTGCAGCGACATGTAGTCACTGGTCTCGAGCTCGACATTGGCGCTGAACAGATGACTCCGCATGGGCGTCACCTTCGCACACGACGATCAGAACCCGAACCACTCGTCAGTGGCGACCGCCGCCCTCCCGGGCGGGGGTGTCTCGCGGGCCAGCAGCCACACCTCGACCTGCGCGCCGAGGAAGCGGCCGAGCGTGGGCGTCGCACCCGGACGCGTGCGCAGGTGGGCGATCCACCCGCAGCGGTCGGCGAGGCGCGCGATGCCCGCCCAGCACTGGCCGAGCGCGATCCAGTGAGCCGGGTCGTCCCCGCGGGCGCGCAGGGTCAACCCGACGTGAGTCGGCAGCGGCATCGGCGCGACCCGCAGCGCGATGCCCTCGCTCGCCGCACCGCGCTCGCACGCGGCGACGAGTTCGCGGGCGCTCCGTCGTCCCGACCGGCCCACGCCGAGCAACCGTGGCCGCGCCGGCCACGCGATCTCGCCCGGGTCGCGGTGGAGCGCACGAGGATGCAGCGTCACCGTCGCCCACGCCGTCAGGTCCTCGGGCGGCAGCACCGCGACCTCCGCCCGCATCCCCCGTTCCTCCGCTCCCACCCGTAGGTCGAACAACGCGATCCCGGCTTCGAGGAGCTGCTCCGGACCGTCCCCCCGCTCCGGTCCGCGCAGCGTGACGAGCCGGCCGGTGACCTCGAGGCGCAACGAGTTCCCGCCGCGGTCGGCGAAGCGCCGGCCCGCCGACGCCACCACGGCCGCGACGGAGTGCGGAATCATCGGACCCCCCGGATCCCCCATGCCGGACAGCGTTCTCCCCCGAACCGGCCAGTCCTAGAGGTTTTTCGTCCCCGAACCGGCAGGACCAAAGTCCCGTTCTCACCGGGTGACGTCGCGCGCGTCCTTGTCGTGCCGGAGGCCGAGGTAGCGGGGATGGCGCAGCTTCCCGTCGCGGGTCCACTCGGTGAAGCCGACCTGCGCGACGAGGATCGGGTCGACCCAGCGCGCGTCCTTCGAGCGTGGGGCGTCGACGAAGGGCGAGTCCGGAAGGGTCAGGTCGTCGAGCGCGCCGCGCAGCGCGAGCAGCGTCTTCTGGTCGAAGCCCGTGCCGACCTTGCCGGCGTAGCGCAGGTCGTCGCCGTCGTAGTAGCCGACAAGCAGCGCCCCGAATCCGGTGCGCCCCGCCGCGGCCGAGACGGTGAACCCGCCGACGACGAACTCCTGCTCCCGCACGCACTTGAGCTTCAGCCAGTGCGAGGACCTTCGCCCCGCTTCGTACCGGCTGTGCGCCCGCTTGGCGATGAGTCCCTCCCAGCCGCCGGCGCAGGCCTCGCGGAGGAACTCGACACCGACGCCCTCGCGGTGGTCGCTGAACCGCAACGGGTCGACGTAGGTGACGACCTCGGCCAGCACCTGCTTGCGGGTGCTCAACGGAAGCTGCGTCAGATCCTGACCGGAGTACACGAGGACGTCGAAGAGGAAGTAGTGGACCGGCACCCCGACCGCCAGCGACCGCCGGACGTCGTTGATGCCGAGACGCTGCTGGAGCAGGCCGAAGCTCGTGGCGTCCCCGTCGAACGCGACGACCTCGCCGTCGACGACGAGGCCGGGCGGGGCGGCGACGTTGAGGGCTGCGACGACCTCCGGGAACGTCGCGCTGTTGTCGCGCTGGATCCGTGAGTACAGGCGGGTGTTCTGCTCGCCCCGGACCGCGAGGATCCGCACGCCGTCGAGCTTGCGCTCGTAGAGCCACCCGTCGCCGGTCGCGGGCCGGTCCGCGGGCGAGGCGAGCATCGGCGGGACGAAGTCCGCCTTCGCCGGGCGCAGGAGCTTGCGCTCCGCCGGCGTCAGCAGGCGCTCGAGCAGGTCGTCCATTCCGCTCAGGCTAACGGGCAGTCAGGTGAGCTTCGGCAGCGTCTGCCGGACACCGAGCAGGGCACGGAACGGGTCGCCGCGCTCCGCGAGGCGGTCCCCCACGGTGCGGATCGTGAACGTGTCCGAGCGCAGCTTCTCGTCGTCGAGCTCGTCCCACTCGATCGGGACCGAGACCGGGGCACCCGCCGACGGCCGCGGACTGAACGGCGCGACGAGCGTCTTGTTGATCGCGTTCTGGGTGTAGTCGAGCCGCGCGAGCCCGTCCCGGTCGCTCTTCTCCCACTTCCAGGACACGAGCTCCGGCACGACGGCGCCGACGGAGCGCGAGACCTTCTCCACCCAGGCCCGCGTCTCGTCGAACGACGGTCCGGGCTCGATCGGGATCCAGATCTGAATCCCCCGACTCCCCGTCAGCTTCGGCCGCGCGATCACGTCGAGGTGCTCGAGCGCGGTGCGGTGCAGGCGGGCGAGGGTGAGCAGCTCGTCCCAGGTCGTCCGCGGCCCCGGGTCGAGGTCGATCAGCGCGTAGGTGGGCTCGTGCATCGCCTCGGTCCGCGAGGTCCACGGGTGCCACTCGAGCCCGCCGAAGTTCGCCGCCCAGACCAGCGCGGCCGGCTCGTCGACGACGAGGTAGGTGGTCGTCTCCCCCGGGTCGGCCTCGGGGTTGTCCCAGCGGGCGATCCACTCCGGGGCGTGCTGCGGGAGCTGCTTGTGCCAGAAGCCCTTCTGCTCCGTCCCGTCCGGGTAGCGGTGCAGGTTCAGCGCCCGGCCCTGCAGGTACGGCAGCGCGACCGGCGCGATCGTCGCCGCGTAGCGCAGGAACTCCCGCTTCGTGATCGGCTTCCCGCCCTTGCGACCCGGGAACAGCACCTTGTCGAGGTTGGTGACCTTGAGCCGCCGGCCGAAGATCTCCCACGACCCGGACTTGCCGAACTCGTCCAACGCGGCGAGCTCGTCCTCGCTCGGTCCCGGCACCGGTTCCGGGCGCAACACCTCGGCGGCCTCCGCCGCCGGCCGGTCCGAGTGCCACGCCTTGTCGGGCGCGACGGCCACCTCGTCGTTGGTGCGGCCGGACAGCACCGAGCGCGGGTGCTCCTCGGGGTCCCAGCCCTCGACGGCGTGGTCGTCCTTCTTGTGCAGCAGGAGCCAGTTCTCCTTGCCGACCTTGACCCCGTCCTGCTCGCGGCGCACGAGCACGAACCGGCCGCGCAGCTTCTCGCCGAACACCTCGGCGTGCAGCTCGCCGTTGGCGACGGCCGCCGCCGGGTCGTCGGTGCCGTGGGGCTCCCACTCGCCGGTGTCCCAGACGATGACGTCGCCCCCGCCGTACTCGCCCGAGGGGATGACGCCCTCGAAGTCGATGTACTCGAGCGGGTGGTCCTCGACGTGGACCGCCATCCGCCGGGCGGAGGGGTCGAGCGTCGGACCCTTCGGGACGGCCCAGCTGGCCAGCGCTCCGTCGATCTCGAACCGGACGTCGTAGTGCAGCCGCCGGGCCCGGTGCCGCTGGACGACGAACCGCGGCCGCGCCCCCGGCTCCGGACTCTCCCCGCCCGCCGGCTCGGGCGTCCTCTCGAAGTCCCGCTTGCGCCGGTACTCGGTCAGCGAGTCGCCCTTGCGCGCCATCAGCGGTCCCGCCGGGGCGCCGCCGGTACGGAATCCGAGACCACCGTCATGTCCCCTGACTTCCCCGACCGGATCGGGGCACGCCTCGGGTGACAAGGTAGAGCCGAGCTCAGCGGATGGGCCACACAGACGGGAGTGCGCGATGTCCTCCAGCCCCACGTCGGTCTCCGTCGCCGACCTCACGGTCGACGCCGGACTGCACGCCTTCGTCACGACCGAGGTCCTGCCCCCGACCGGGGTGTCCGCGGACCAGTTCTTCGCGGGCCTCTCGGACGCGGTCCACACCCTGGGGCCGCGGAACCGTGAGCTGCTCACGGTCCGGGAGCGGCTGCAGGCCGCGATCGACGACTGGCACCGCGGCCACGGCGGCCTCGGGGACCCAGCCGGGTACCGGCGGCTCCTGGAGGGCCTGGGCTACCTCGTCCCGCCCGGGCCGGAGTTCACCGTCACGACCGCGAACACCGACCCGGAGATCTCCTCGATCAACGGGCCGCAGCTCGTCGTGCCGGTGACCAACGCCCGCTACGCGCTCAACGCCGTCAACGCGCGGTGGGGATCGCTTTACGACGCGCTCTACGGCACCGACGCCCTCGGCGAGGCGCCGCCGCCCGGGCCGTACGACCCGGACCGCGGCAAGCACGTGATCGCCTGGGCCCGGGCGTTCCTCGACGACGTCGTCCCGCTGGCCGACGGCTCGCACTCCGCCGCGACCGCCTACTCCGTCGCGGACCGCGCGCTGCGCGTCACCCTGGACGACGGCCGCGCCGTGGGCCTCGCGGACCCGGCCGCGTTCGCCGGCCACGTCGGCGAGGCCGCGACGCCGACCGCCGTGCTGCTGCGCAACCACGGCCTCGGGATCGAGATCCGCATCGACCGGGCGCACTCGGTCGGTGCGACCGACGCGGCCGGCGTCGCGGACGTCGTTTTGGAGTCGGCGGTCACCGCGATCATGGACTTCGAGGACTCGGTCGCCTGCGTCGACGCCGAGGACAAGGTCGAGGCCTACCGGAACTGGCTCGGCCTGATGCGCGGGTCGTTGTCCGCCCCGGTGCACAAGAACGGCCAGACGTTCACCCGCACCGTCAACCCGGACCGCGAGTACACCGCCGCCGACGGCTCGCCGGCGCGCCTGCGTGCGCGGTCGCTGCTGCTCGCCCGGACCGTCGGCCACCTGATGACGACCTCCGCCGTGCGTGACCGCGACGGCCGCGACATCGGCGAGGGCATCCTCGACGCCTTCGTCGTCTCGGCCTGCGCGCTGCGCGACCGGCTGCGCGACGCGGCGGACCGCAACTCCCCCGCCGGGTCCATCTACCTGGTGAAGCCGAAGATGCACGGCCCGGACGAGGTCGCGTTGACCTCCGACCTCTTCGCCGCGGTCGAGCGCACCCTGGCCCTGCCGACGGACACACTGAAGATGGGGATCATGGACGAGGAGCGGCGGACCACCGTCAACCTCGCCGAGTGCATCCGCGCCGCGTCCTCGCGGGTCGTCTTCATCAACACCGGCTTCCTCGACCGGACCGGCGACGAGATCCACACCTCGATGCAGGCGGGCCCGGTCGTGCGGAAGAACGACATGAAGGCGACGACGTGGATCGCCGCCTACGAGAACTGGAACGTCGACGTCGGCCTACGTTGCGGCCTGGCCGGACGCGCCCAGATCGGCAAGGGCATGTGGGCCGCCCCGGACCGCATGGCCGACATGCTGGCGCAGAAGATCGGCCACCCGCAGGCCGGCGCCAACTGCGCCTGGGTCCCGTCCCCGACCGCCGCCACCCTGCACGCGACGCACTACCACCGCGTCGATGTGACCGCCCGTCAGCAGGAGCTGGCCGGGCAGACCCGGGCCTCGCTCGACGAGCTGCTGCAGGTCCCGCTCGCCCCGGCCGTCGACTGGACCCCGGAGGAGCGCCGGGCCGAGCTCGACAACAACGCGCAGGGGATCCTGGGCTACGTCGTGCGCTGGGTGGACCTGGGCATCGGGTGCTCGAAGGTCCCGGACATCTCCAACGTCGGCCTGATGGAGGACCGCGCGACCTGCCGGATCTCCAGCCAGCACATCGCGAACTGGCTCCTGCACGGCGTGGTCACGGCCGAGGAGGTCGAGGACGCCCTGCGCCGGATGGCCGTCGTCGTCGACGGGCAGAACGCCGGCGACCCGCTCTACACCCCGATGGCGCCGGGCTTCGACGGTCCGGCGTTCCGGGCCGCGCACGACCTGATCTTCCGGGGCACCGAGTCCCCGTCCGGCTACACCGAACCGATCCTGCACGCCCTCCGGGCCGAGGCCAAGAAGGGCCTTTCACAGATGGGACAGCGCTCGTGAGCATCAACCTGGAGACCGCGCGCACGATCGTCGCGGCCGCGCGGAAGTTCGGTGCGGACAAGGGCTTCTCGCCGCTGACCGTCGTTGTTCTCGACGCGGGTGGCAACGTCCTCGCCGTCGAGCGTGAGGACGGCTCGTCGAACAAGCGGTTCGAGATCGCCCACGGCAAGGCGTTCGGCGCGATCTCGATCGGCGTCGGCTCCCGCGCCCTGATGGCCCGCGCCGAGCAGCAGCCCTACTTCGTCTCCGCCGCCGGCGCGGCGATCGGCGGCGCGCTGATCCCGGTTCCCGGCGGCGTGCTGGTGAAGGCCGACGGGGCGACGATCGGCGCCGTCGGGATCTCCGGCGACACCTCCGACAACGACGAGGCCGCCGCCGTCGCCGGCATCGAGGCCGCCGGCCTGACCCCCATTACCGGCTGACCCCCGCTCGCGATGTCAAGAAAGGGTGTCACCCTTTCCTGACATGCCGGCGGGTCAGTCGAGGATGGTCCCCGGGTTGAGGATGCCGAGGGGGTCAAGGGCGTTCTTGATCGCGCGGGTGACGTCGAGGACGTCGTCGCCGACCTGGTCCCGCAGCCACGGGCGCTTGAGGCGGCCGACGCCGTGCTCGCCGGTGATCGTGCCGCCGAGGGCGATGGCGAGGTCCATGATCTCGCCGAACGCGAGGGTGGCCCGGCGCTCGCAGTCCGGGTCGGACGGGTCCACCACGATCAGCGGGTGCGTGTTGCCGTCGCCCGCGTGGGCGATCAGCGCGATCACGACCTGACGGTCGTCGGCGATCTTCTCGATCCCGGCGACGAGGTCGGGCAGTCGCGGCACCGGGACGCCGACGTCCTCAAGCAGCAGCCGGCCCTTGCGCTCCACCGACGGGATGACGGCCCGGCGGGCGGCGACGAACATCTCGCCCTCGGTCTCGTCGTCGGTGTGGAAGCACTCGGTGCAACCGTTCGAGTGGCAGGCGTCGAGGAGGGTGTCGATCTCCCGCTGGTCCCCGGCGTCGGACTTGGCGACGACGATCGCGGCGGCCGAGCGGTCGAGACCCATCTTCATGACGTCCTCGACCGCGTTGATCGAGGCGTTGTCCATGTACTCGAGCATCGACGGGCGCATGGTCGAGGTGATCTTCAGGATCGCGGCCGTCGCGTCGCGGGTGTCCCGGAACGTCGCGACCAGCGTGTGCGCGGGCGGCTGCGCCGGCATCAGGCGCAGCGTCACCTCGGTGATGATCCCGAGCGTCCCCTCACTGCCGACGAACAGCTTCGTGAGCGAGAGCCCCGCGACGTCCTTGACCCGGGGCCCGCCCAGGCGGATGGCCCGCCCGTCGGCGAGGACGACCTGCATGCCCAGCACGTAGTCCGTGGTCACGCCGTACTTCACGCAGCACAGCCCGCCGGCGTTGGTGGCGACGTTGCCGCCGATCGAGCAGATCTCGAACGAGGACGGGTCCGGCGGGTACCAGAGCCCGACCTCGGCGGCGGCCTTCTTCACCTCCGCGTTGAACAGCCCCGGTTGCGCGACGGCGATCCGGGTGACGGGGTCGACGGAGATCTCGCGCATCCGCTCCGTGGAGACGACGACGCCGCGGGCGATGCCGCCGGCCCCGCCGGACAGGCCGCTGCCCGCGCCGCGGGGGACGACCGGGATCCGGTGCTGGGTCGCCCAGCGCATCGTGGTCTGGACGTGCTCGGTGCACTCGGCGCGGACGGCCGCGAGCGGTGGCTCGGCGGCCGGGTCCAGGGCCCGGTCCCAGCGGTACTTGTCGAGCCCGTCGGGGTCGGTGAGGACCACGCCGTCGGGCAGAGCGGCCGTCAGTTCGGCCAGTACCTCGGAGGAAATCGCACCCACGGCTGCAGACTCTCACAAACCGGACAGGCGACGAAGATCGTCGAGGAGGCTAATCTCGAAGGCGTGGAGGCCCCCGGTTCCCGCAGGCAGGCGACGGTCCGTCACGTTGTCGGACCGGACGACACCGCGCTCGCGCTCGGCTCCGGCAGCGTCGAGGTGCTCGCGACCCCGCGCCTGCTGGCCCTGATGGAGGCCGCGACGGTCGAGGCCGGCGCCGCGGAGCTCGCACCCGGTCAGACCTCGGTCGGCATGCGCATCCAGATCGAGCACATGCGACCCAGCCCGCTCGGCGCCGAGGTGATCGTCCACGCCCGGCTCGCCGACGTGGACGGCCGGCAGATGCGCTTCGAGGTGGCCGCCGAGCACGCCGACGGAGGCCTCGTCGCCAGCGGCCAGGTCACCCGGGCCGTCGTCGACGCGGAAAAGTTCCTGGCCCGCGCGAACGGGCGCTCGACCAACTCCGCCGGCTAGCGGGACGCCGAACCCGCCCCCGCGGGAGCGAGCGCGTCGAGGCTGCGCAGGATGTCCTCGACCCGGGCCTTCGCGTCGCCGAAGAGCATCGAGGTGTTCTCCTTGAAGAACAGCGGGTTCTGCACGCCCGCGTACCCCGTCGCCATCGAGCGCTTGAAGACGATGACCTGACGGGACTCCCACACCGGCAGGACCGGCATGCCGGCGATCGGGCTGCCCGGGTCCTCCAGCGCCGCCGGGTTGACGGTGTCGTTGGCGCCGATGACGAGGACCACCGACGTCGACGGGAAGTCGTCGTTGATCTCGTCCATCTCCAGGACGATGTCGTACGGCACCTTCGCCTCGGCGAGCAGCACGTTCATGTGCCCGGGCAGGCGGCCGGCGACCGGGTGGATGCCGAACCGGACCTCGATGCCACGGTCGCGCAGTTTCCGCGTCAGCTCCGCGACGGCGTACTGCGCCTGCGCGGTGGCCATGCCGTAGCCGGGGGTGATGATGACCGACTCCGCGTCGGCGAGCAGCTCGGCGACTCCGTCGGCGGTGATCTCGCGGTGCTCGCCCTGCTCGCCCGCGTCGCCGGACGGGGCCTCCATGCCGAACCCGCCGGCGATGACCGAGATGAACGAGCGGTTCATCGCCTTGCACATGATGTAGCTCAGGTAGGCGCCGGAGGAGCCCACGAGCGCACCGGTCGTGATCAGCAGGTTGTTCGAGAGCAGGAAGCCCGCGGCGGCCGCGGCCCAGCCCGAGTAGCTGTTCAGCATCGAGACGACGACGGGCATGTCGCCGCCGCCGATCGCCGCGACCAGGTGGATCCCGAGCACGAGCGCGATCACGGTGACGGCGATCAGCAGGCCGAGGTTCGGCTCGACCGTGAACGCGACCGTGCACGCCGCGAACGCGACGAGCATCCCGAGGTTCAGGTAGTTGCGCCCCGGCAGCATCAGCGGCGCGGACTTGATCTTCGCCGAGAGCTTCAGGTACGCGACGACCGAGCCGGTGAACGTCACGGCGCCGATGAAGACGCCGATCATCACCTCGGCGTGGTGGATGTCGAGCAGCGAACCCGTGTAGTGCGTCTGGGTCGGGTCGTCCTCGACCTCGTAGTACCCGTTCCAGCCGACGAGCACGGCCGCGAGGCCGACGAAGCTGTGCAGCAGCGCGATCAGCTCGGGCATGCCGGTCATCTCGACGACCTTCGCCCGCCAGAGCCCGATCACCGCACCGATGCCGACGGCGACCGCCATCAGGATGCCGCCGGTGGCGTCGATGTCCTCCGTGGCCAGTCCGATGACCGCGGCGAGCGCGATCGCCATGCCGGCGATGCCGTAGATGATTCCCTGCCGCGCCGTCTCGTGCCGGGACAGGCCCGCGAGCGACAGGATGAACAGCAGGGCCGCGACGATGTACGCGGCGTGCGCGATGGATTCGGCGTCCACGTTCATCAGCCCTTCGAAAACATGCCGAGCATGCGGCGGGTCACGGCGAAGCCGCCGAAGACGTTGATGGACGCGAGCAGGATCGCGAGGAACGACAGCGTCCGGATCGTCGCGTCGTCGTGGGCGATCTGCAGCAACGCTCCGACGACGATGATCCCGGAGATCGCGTTGGTGACCGACATCAGCGGCGTGTGCAGCGCGTGGTGCACCTTGCCGATGACGTAGTACCCGACGACGACCGAGAGCGTCAGCACCGTGAAGTGCTCGGGGATCGGGTCGGGCGCGAAGGCGTTGAGCAGGAAGAGCACCGCGGCGCCGACGGCGACGAGCCCCAGCTGCAGCTGCGCCGACATCTTCTTCTCGGGCTTCACGACCGGCGCGGCCACGGGCTTGGCTGCCGGGGCGGCCGAGACCTGGACCGGCGGCGGGGGCCAGAGGTTCGCGCCCTCACGCACGACGGTGATGCCGCGCTGCACGACGTCGTCGAGGTCGAGGACGATCGTCCCGTTCTTCTCCGGCGTCAGCAGCTTCATCAGGTTGACGAGGTTCTGCCCGTAGAGCTGCGAGGCCTGGGTCGGCAGCCGTCCCGGCAGGTCGGTGTAGCCGATGATCGTGACGCCGTTGGAGGTGACGACGACCTCGCCGGCCTTCGTCCCGGCGACGTTGCCGCCCTGCGCGGCGGCCATGTCGACGATGACGCTGCCGGACTTCATCGACGCGACGTCCTCGGCCGTGATCAGCTTCGGCGCCGGGCGGCCCGGGATCAGGGCGGTGGTGATGATGATGTCGACGTCCGCGGCCTGCTCCGAGTAGATCTCCGCGGCGCGGCGGTTGTACTCCTCGGGCGTGGCCGTGGCGTAGCCGGTCCCGCTCTGCTCCACCTCGACGTCGACCGCGAGGTACTCGCCGCCGAGGGACTTCACCTGGTCGGCGACCTCGGGCCGCGGGTCGGTCGCGCGGACGATCGCCCCCATCGACGAGGCGGCGCCGATCGCCGCGAGCCCCGCGACGCCGGCGCCGGCCACCAGGACCTTGGCCGGGGGCACCTTGCCGGCCGCCGTCACCTGCCCGGTGAAGAACCGGCCGAACACGTGCGCGGCCTCGACGACCGCGCGGTACCCGGCGATGTTGGCCATCGAGGAGAGCACGTCCATCGACTGGGCGCGCGAGATGCGGGGAACCGCGTCGAGCGCCAGCGCCGTGATGGGCCGGGCCGCGAGCGCGGAGACCAGGTCGGGGTTGAGGCCGGGCGCGAGGATCGAGATCAGCGTCGCGCCGTCACGGATCAGCGCGAGTTCCTCGGTCTCGGGCGCGCGCACCGCGAACACCACGTCCGCGCCCCAGGCCGCCTTGGTGTCGCCGACCTCGGCCCCGGCCGCGCGGTAGGCGTCGTCGGTGAAGCCGGCCAGCACACCGGCGCCGGACTCCAGCAGCACGCGATAGCCGAGCCCGATCAGCTGTTTCACGGTCGCAGGGGTGGCGGCGACGCGCGTCTCCCCGTGTCCCGCATGGCTGACCACACCGATCAGGGCGCTTTCGGCCATCGATCCTCCGCATCCTCGGGAAGGTCTCCTGCCGAGCCAACCTACTTGCGGTCGCCGCGAACCGGGGCAGGGCCCACGGGGACACCTTGACCGGACACACTGGACCGGTGCGGATCGTCGTCCTCTCCGACACCCACGCGCCGCGGTTCTGGAAGAGCTGCCCACCCCGCGTGGCCGACCGGCTGCGCACCGCCGACCGGATCCTGCACGCGGGCGACGTCTGCACCGCGGGCGTCCTCGACGAGCTGGCCGCCTACGCGCCGGTCTCGGTCGTGCTCGGCAACAACGACGGCCCGGAGGTCGCGGCCTGGGGTGCGCCGGAGACGCTCGAGCTGGAACTCGCCGGCGTGCGCGTCGCGATGATCCACGACGCCGGCCCCGCCGCCGGGCGCGTCCGCCGGATGCGGCGCCGCTTCCCGGCGGCGGACCTCGTCGTCTACGGGCACTCGCACATCCCGATGGACGTCACCGAGGACGGGCTGCGCATCTTCAACCCCGGCTCCCCCACCGACAAGCGCCGCCAGCCGCACGGGACGCTCGGGGTGCTGGAGCTCGACGCGGGCCGGATCGTCTCGGCGCACATCCTGCCGGTGACGGGCTGAGCGGCGCAGACGCCGGTTCAGCGGCCGAGCAGCTCGTCCCAGCCGTCGTCGCGGTCGCGCCAGCCGTCGCTGCCGTCGACGAGTTCGGCCTCCGTCATCAGCGCGGTGTCGAAGGCGTCGCGGAGGTCCTCGGGGTCGCGCTCCGTGCCGGTGATGACCAGCCGCGTCGACGGCGGACCGGCCCAGGAACCGACGTCGCCGACGGAGAGCTGGCCGCCGACGCCGTCCCAGATGAACCGGAGCCCGGATCGCGTGGGCAGCCAGAAGTAGCCGCGGGCGCGGAGCGGGCCCGTGCCGAGGCGTTCGAGCTGCGCGCGGAGCCGGTGCGGGTGAAAGGGACGCCAGGACTGCAGGTCGACGGTCCAGATCCCGCAGTCGGCGGCGGCGCCGGTGGGGCGCGCGCGGGCCGGGTCGCCGCGGCCGATCCAGGAGAACGGTGTCGTGTGGTCGAGCACGTCGGCGGGCTGCAGGTCGAGCAGACCGACCCGGCGCGGCTCGCCGCCGACAAGGTGGTCGAGCAGGACGGACGCCCGGCGGCCGAGGTCGCCGTCCAGGGCGAGCACGTCGGCGCTCTCCACCTGGCGGGCGAGCGCCTCGCCGACCGAGCGCCGGTCCTCGGGCGTGAACGCGAGGTCCCGCTCGGCGAGCAGGTCGTTGCCCAGCAGGTCCCACTCGAAGCGGTGGGCGTCGACGGCCGCGACCGTGGCGCGGACCCGGACGCCGTCCCCGCGCAGCCGGGCGAGGGCGTGCACCGCCGGCACCGGGTCGGCGGTGACGGGTAGGACGAGCGCGATCGCCGCCGGCTGCTGCGCCGCGACCCGGACCACCGTCGGCACGATGTCCGCCCGCAGCGCGCAGGACAGGCAGGTGTGCTCGAGCTCGACGTCGACGTCCTCCTCGACCCGGTCGGCGCGCGTGACCACCCGGCGCAACCGGTGCTCGGCGGCGTAGATCTCGTGGCGGATGACCGTGAGGTCCGGGACGTCGCAGAGCAGCCCGCTCGCGAGCACCTGCGGCATGACGGGGTCGATCGAGGAGACGACGACGAGGGGAACCATGAACGGCCTTTCCGAGGGGACGGGTTCGCGGGCTCAGTTGTGCAGCGCGGCGGCGGGGCCGGTGTTCAGCCGCAGCGACCAGGGCAGGTCGGCGGGGTCGAGGTCCCCGGAGCGGAGCCAGGCGATCAGGTCGGCGACGTCGCTGCGCGTGCGCAGCGGGCCGACGTGGACGGCCGCGCCGACGGGACGCCGCTGCTCGTCGCAGGGCTGCACGAGCACCACCGGCCCGGGGACGCGGGAGCGGCAGGTGAGGGTCCCGACCGTGCAGCCGGAGGACACCAGCACCGCGTGCGGGGTGGCGCGGACGAGCGTCCGCAGGGCGGGCATCAGCCCCAACCCGCTGCGGCAGCCGCCGGACTGGCAGACCACGACCGTGTACCCCGCTACCGACATGAGCGCTCCCTCCGCTTATTGATAACGATTATCATTAGCGATAGCGGAGAGTTGACGCAACTCGCCACCCCGGAGACGGCGAACGGCGCCGGGGGCCCCCGGCGCCGTTCGGTGCAGCTGCTTCTGTTGTCGAGGCCCGCCCGTCAGCAGGGCCCGTTCGTCGAACTGATCAGTCGTCGTCGTGCTGGTCCGCGTCCTGGTCGCAGGACTTGGCGTTGCTCGCGTCGGCCTTCGCCGTCGCGGGGTCGTCGTCCTCGCCGAGGAGCCCGCCGAGGTCGAACGCGCCGGCCCCGGTGACGGACTCGCCGCTGCCCTGGCCGCCCAGGACGTTCACGGGCACGTAGTTGTTGCAGCCCTGCAGCGGGACGTGGACGTTGTTGTCCGTGACGTTGATCAGACCGTTGGTGTTGCGGTCACCGGCGCCCCCGTCGCGGTCGTGCTGCACCGCGTCCTGGTCGCAGGACTTGGAGCTCTCCGAGGTCGACTCCGCCGACGGCGCTCCGCCGAGGATCCCGAGCGCCCCGGCCAGGGTGGCGTTCTCGCCGCTGCCCTGCCCGCCGAGCACGTTGACCGGCACGTAGTTGTTGCAGACCTGCACCGGCACGTGGACGTTGTTGTCGGTGACGTTGATCAGGCCGTTGACGTTCTCGGTGCCGCCGACCGCGCCGTCGGCGGCATTCTCACTGCCGACGCCGTCGGTCTGGTCGACGACCTGCTCGCAGGCCTTCAGGTTCTCGGCGTTCGCCCCGGCCGCGTCGCCGAGGAGCGCGAGCCCGCCCGTGACCGCCTCGCCGGCGCCCTGGCCGCCGAGCACGTTGACCGGCACGAAGTTGTTGCAGACCTGCCCGACGACCTGGACGTTCAGGTCGGCGACGTTGACGACCCCGTTGATGTTGCGGTCGCGCGGGACGGTGACCGTCGGACCGTCGGTCGGGGCGTCGGCGCCCTCGACCTCGGGGTCGTCGGCCGGGTCGCCGGTGGAGTTCACGTTCGCCGGCCGGTCGGCCGGCTTGGCCGACTTCTTCTCGGCCTTCGGCGGCGCGGAGGTCGTCGCGGCCTCGCCCGGAGGCGTGCCGTCGGCGCCGGCCGGCGGCGCGAGCAGGATGCCGGACGCGCTCAGCAACAGAGCCGCGCCCGAGCACGCCCCGGTCTTGGCGACCAGGGCCGCTCGCGAAGGCTTGGAGTGCATTCCCATGTGTCGTGTTTCCCTTCGACTCCGCGCAGGGCGGAGCAAGCTCTCGATCGACACGCGCTGTCACCTGAGCCCGGCACGCCTTCGGGACGCGCGCCGGGAGTGGGGGGCTCCAACGCGAAAAAGCGACTACTTTCTGTAGTCGCAACGGAGCTATGGGTTAGCTGAGCCCGACTCAAACCTGTCGGATCGGACAAAAACCTTAAGCGAACCGTCCAATGGGCATGCGTTTGCCGAACTGCCGTCGACCCGACAGCTCAGGTTGGTGGCGGGCCGGTCGATGGGGGCCGTGAAGGACCTGACCAGGTCTCGAGAGGACCCGCCATGACCGAGCCGACTCCCACGCGCCGCCCCCGGCGCCGCCGCGCGGCCGCCCTGCTCCTCGCCGTCGGCGCGGTCGTCACCGCGTCGGGCACCTGGGCCGCCTGGCAGTCCGACGGCAGCCTCACCCAGTCGGTGAGCTCGGCGACGGTGACCGTCAACGTCGCGGACGCCGGCACCGGTCAGGCCACCTGGAGCACCGGCATCACGAACCTGCTGCCGGGCGACTACTTCCACCGCTGGGTGACGGTCACGAACACCGGTTCCGTGCCGCAGGCCTTCACCGGCACGCTGTCCGGGACGGCGACGCTGCCCGGCGCCCTGACCGCTTGGATCTCCTCCTGCGACGTCGCGTTCGCCGCGGGGTCGACGACCTGCTCGGGCAGCAGCACGAACCACCTCGGCACGCAGGCGACGCCGGCGGCGCTCGGATCGCTCTCGAACCTCGGGACGATCAACGCCGGCGCGAGCAAGCACCTGCTGGTGCGGGTCGTGTTCAGCGGCACCGCGGATCAGACGACCTACCAGAACCAGGCCTCCACCCTGACGCTGGCGTTCACCGGGACCGCGACCGGCGGTAACGACCGCACGGACGGGTGAGCATGACGCCGCGCGCCACCTTCTGGGTGGCCGCGGCGGCGGTGCTCTCGCTGGTCTCCCCCGGCGCCTGGGGCGCGTGGCACGGGACCGGGAACCGGAACGCCCCGCTCGCCTCGGCCCGGGTCGGCTACCAGCTGACCGGGTCGAACGTGACCGGGGGCGGGACCGGGTACAGCGGAAGCTTCGTCCTCCCGTTGCTCGGTCTGGCCTCGGACACGTTCTCCGTCAAGAACACCGGCACCGCTCCGGAGACGATCACCGCGACGGTCGGGGTGGGCGGGGTCAACATCGGCTCGCTCACCGTCTACGGCTGCCCGAACACGTTCTCCGGCGTCACCTGCACGGGACGGGTCACGCTGACGACCTCGCCCGGGCCTTTCACGATGGCCACCAGCCTGGCCCCGGGCGCCACGTACAACCTCGCCGTTCAGATCACGGGCATCCTGGGCCTCGGCGTCACGGTCACGATCCCCGCCAACTCGATCACCCTTGCGTGGGTCGGCGGCGGCGCGAACCGGACCAGCGGATGAACCGCCTCGTGCGCGCAGCCGGGCGGCTGCTCGCGGACGTCGCCGCGATCGCGCTGATCGTGCTCGCGATCGCGATGCTCTCCGGCCGGGTCGCGGTGCAGCCGGTGCTCTCCGGCTCGATGAGCGGCTACGCCGACCGCGGCGACCTGGCGATCGCCCTCGAGACCGGAGCGGCCGGACTGGAGGTCGGCGACGTCGTCATGTTCGCGCCGCCGTCGCCCTGGGAGCCGCCGGGCAACCACCCGGTGGCCCACCGGATCATCGAGTTGAGGGTGACGGACGGTCAGCTGACGGCGCGCACGAAGGGCGACGCCAACCGTGAACCCGATCCATGGACTCTCGACCTGTCCCGGACGCGGACCGCCGAGGTCCGTGCGGTCGTCCCGTACGCGGGCTGGCCGTTCATCCGGCTCGCGGTGCTCACCACCCCGGCGGGCCGCATCGGCGTCGGGCTCTCGTTGATGGCCGCCGGCGCGGTCCTGCTGTTCACCGGACGCCGCTCCCGCCCCGACGAGGCCGACGAGCCCGACGCGCCCGTCCCCTGCACTGGAGATGACATCTCTTATGCAGATGACATCTCCAGTGGTGGGAGCCTGGCCGGGCCGCGGCGGCGCCAGGGAGGCGGCACCGCCGTCCTCCTCGACGAGCGGCCCCTCGTCCTCGCGCCAGAGCTGCTCCCACGTCAGCGGCGCCGGGAGCTCGTGGAACCGCGCAAGAACGTCGCGATCGATGTCGCGATCGATGCCGCTCCGGCGGGCCGCTTCGCCGAAGCCGTGTCCAACCGGCCGACGCTGCGGTACACATCCACCATGCGGATTCTCGTCATCCTGGCCGTGCTGGTGCTCGTCGGTTCCTACCTCGTGCACAACTGGAGCAAGCGCGGCTGACGCGCCCATGCCCGTGGTCAGTCCTCCGCGGCTGGGGGCGCCCCGTTCGGCCGGGGTGGACGCGCGGTCGCCCGCGGGTCGGTGGAGCCGTCCCACTCGAAGACCGTGACGTTCTCGCGGGTGAGCCCGTTCCGCTCGCCCGACCGCCTGCGCTGCTCCCGTCGCTCCACCATTGCTACCCCTTCGTTCACGTGCTGAGGTGCGGAGGAACTACCCGCGGGCCGGCCGATGACACGATGCGGGGCATGGATACGTCCCGCGAGAACGGCGCCCTGCCGGCGCTGAGCAACGTGCAGGTCGAGCTCGACGGACCGGTCGCGATCGTGGCGATCAACCGGCCGGAGGTCCGCAACGCGGTGAACCCGCAGACCGCCGCGGAGCTGCGCACGGCCTTCGCGTGGGTGGGGGCGAACGACGCCGTGCGGACGGCCGTGCTCACGGGGCGCGGCGGCGCGTTCTGCGCCGGGTACGACCTGGCGGCCTTCGCGGCAGCGGGCCTGAGCCGCGAGGACCTGGCGGCCTTCGGGCCGGGGCAGCCGGGCCCGATGGGGCCGAGCCGGGGCGTGCCGGCGAAGCCGACGATCGCCGCGGTGGAGGGCCACGCCGTCGCCGGCGGCCTGGAGCTCGCGCTCTGGTGCGACCTGCGGGTCATGGCGGAGGACGCGGTGTTCGGCGTCTTCTGCCGGAGGTGGGGCGTGCCGCTCATCGACGGCGGGACCGTGCGGTTGCCCCGCCTGATCGGGCAGAGCCGGGCGCTGGACCTGATCCTCACCGGCCGGCCGGTCGGCGCGGAGGAGTCACTGGCGATGGGCCTGGCGAACCGGGTCGCCCCGGCCGGGCAGACCTTGGCCGCGGCGGTCGAGCTCGCGCGCCAGATCGCCGAGCTCCCGCAGACGTGCATGCTCGCCGACCGGGCGTCGACGTACGCGCAGGACGGGCTGGACGCCGCAGCCGCGCTGGAGAACGAGGCGCGGGGCGGGCTGGCCGTTCTGCAGAGTGGGGAGAGCGCGGCGGGTGCGTCGCGGTTCGCCGGCGGCGCCGGGCGGCACGGGTCCTTCAGCGAGTAGGTGGGATACCGCTGACGGATCGTCAGTGTGCCGCCCGGACATCCCCGGCATCGATCAACTGCCACACCGCGGCGATGGCTTCGTCGTGGAGGGCAGCGTCGATCTCGAAGGCGGCCGCCTCGCGGCGCAGCCGAAGAGCCTCGCGCAGGTACATCGCGGACTGACTCGGCGCTCGACGTGCCCGGTGCTCGCACGCCGCCGCCATCGCCCGGGCCTCCCGGGCACGGACGCGATCCACGCGGGCGGCGCGGGCGGCTTCGGAGAGGAAGTCCGCGCTCGTCCGCCGCAACCGGGCCGGCGAGCCCACGGACTCGGGGGCCGGGGCGAGGGTCGTCGTCATGCTTCTAGGAGATCGCGGACGCGGGGGCCGGGCCCAGGGACAAGGTCCTGAACCTGGCAGTCCTCTGACCCCAGCTCAGAACCACCCACGTCGGCACTCAAGTTCGCCATCTCCCCACCCACCATGTCCCCACCCGCCATGTCCCCACCCGCCAGGTACCCGCCCTGCTCGTACGCCCGGACGCCGCCCGGGGCGGTGTCCACTGAGCAGACGCGCGACACCCGGGCATGGTTGTCCTCAGAAGGGCGGTTCGTCGTCGGGTCCGGGGGCCGGTGCCGCGGTCCGTGCGGCGCCGGCCCGGGTCCAGGGCGAGGGTGTGGGTGGGGGTTGTTCGAAGTCAGGGGGTTCGTCCCCGACCGGTGGGGGTGGTCGGGTGATGAACACCTGCCCGGTGGGGGTGGTCCAGGTCAGGACTCCGTGTTCGTCCTGCGAGCACGCCCAGCCGGGCATGTGTTTGATCCGGTGATGGAACTTGCACAACGCCGAGAGGTTGAAGTAGACGGTCCGCCCGCCGATCTCGAAGGCGATGGTGTGGTCGAGTTCGCACCGGTCGGCCGGGATCCGGCAGCCGGGGAACCGGCAGTGCTTGTCCCGCGCCCGGATCGCCCGGCGCAGCCTGGCCGGGGGCCGGTAGATGTCGGGGCGGGAGTTGTAGTCCGCGAGCAGCGCGGCGATGTCCACCGGCACCGACGGGTGATGCACGGTCAGGTCCGCCTTGGCCCGCGCCCGCGCCGCCGGGATCCGCTCCCCACCCTGCACCTGCACGAACCCCTCATCCGCGCCGGTCGCGCTTGGTCCGGCCTCGCCGTGGAGGTGCACGACGTAGCCGACGCGGGGGTCCTGGGTGCCGGGGCGGGTGATCAGATCGACGACGGCGTCCGCCTTGCGCTGATCCAGGGTCCGGGCATCGCCGGGAACCTTCTGCCGGGCAGCGGCATCGATCACCCCGTAGACCGCCACGGCCTCCTCGGCCGGCAGCAACAGCGAGATCCAGGCCATCCCGTCCCCCGCCGGCGACATCGAGACCCGGCGTTCGGTACGGGCCCGCTCATGCCGCTTGCGGGCGGCGGCCGGGTCGAGTTCCTCGACCCGCTTACGCACATGCCGGCCGAACGAGGCCGGGGTGGAGTTCTTCGCGCGTTCGAGGCAGTCCCGTTCGATGCGGGCGGCATCGGCGACGGACAGGTCCCGGGTCTCCTCCCACAGCACCTTCGCCGCGCGCTCGGTGATGCCCCCAGCCTCCAGTGCCTTGAGCGTCTCGGGCAGCCGACGCAACAACCCGGAGGCGAAATCACTGCGGGCCCGGGCGGCGGCCGGGGACAGGTGCAGCACCACGCCGAGCTCGGCGGCAGCGGAGGCCTCCGCGGCCTCGATCACCGCCTCCAGCTCCTCCCGGCTCGCGCCCTCGGCGCCCGGCCTGCGCGACCGCGACCGCGGCCTCCTGCGCCCGCGCCATCGCGAACTCCGCCATCCCCCGCAACTCGCTGCCGTTGCAGCGGGCCGCATCGGCCCGCGAACGCACGATCCGCCGCAGCGCCCCATCGGTGGTCGCGTACTCCTGCTCCCACAACGCGAACGCGGTCGCTTCCCGCTCCCGCCACCGCGCCTCATCGGCGGCGGAGAACACGTCCTCCGCCGGCGGACCCGACGCGAACACCTCGTCCGGGACCTCGTCCCACACCCGCGCCGCCGCCTCCGCGAGCACCCGGGCCAACGTCGCCTCTTCATGTTCCGGCGGCGGACCCTCGACCGGGACGTCCCACAACTGCGAACGCAGCTCGGCGAGGTCGATCGCATCGACCTCGTCCGGTTCGATCAGCTGCTCGAACATATGTTCTGCATATCTGCTTGAGTGCAGTAAGCCTTACCAGTCCGGGGAACTGACGATCAGTTCGCTCAGTGGGTGTGGGTCGGTGGCGACGGCCTGCTGGAGCAGGCGGTAGAAGAGCATGCCGCGGGCGCTGGAGTTGCGTCG
>NZ_BAAAHE010000067.1 GCF_039525035.1 Sporichthya brevicatena | reverse complement strand
AACCAAAATTTCAAGTTTAAGTTAGCCACTTAGTAAAACTAAATTTCATGCGATATTTGACGGTTACTATCTGTGTAGTGAGGGCTTGATAATGAGCTGAGACATGATAGTCTTTTGACAAGCTGGCTTCAGCCAGCTCTACAGCTTTAAAATCATGTCGAAGGAGGCTCGTTGTCAAGCCCTCACGGGTTAAGCCACTTGCTTTTCTAATCGTAAGGCATTGACGAAACACTCATGAGGTGTTTTATAATCCAATATTTTTCTGGGATAATCGTTCATCCATTGTTGTATACGTAAGCATTGTGATTCTAAAACTTGACCCATCGACTTTCCTTTCGGAATGAAGCGACGAATGAATTTATGCTGATTCTCACTCGTTCCTCGCTCAAATGATGCATAAGGATGGCTAAAATAAACATCCAGGGTATCCTTTAACGCTTC
This sequence comes from Sporichthya brevicatena, assembly GCF_039525035.1. Taxonomy (NCBI): domain Bacteria; kingdom Bacillati; phylum Actinomycetota; class Actinomycetes; order Sporichthyales; family Sporichthyaceae; genus Sporichthya; species Sporichthya brevicatena. The sequence continues at coordinate 948 of NZ_BAAAHE010000067.1, read as the reverse complement.
ATGTAGACCTGCAAATTCAGATCCATTATCTGAAGTAATCGTCTTAAACATAGTAGAAAAGTCATCTCCAGCGCGTTCTTGAAGAGAATAAATGGCTTCGTCCACTGAATATTGATCTTTACCGTTTACCTTCATAATAACTTCAAAGCGGGTTTGTCGTTCAACTAATGTTAGTAGTACGGCATCGGTCTTCTCCTTATTACCAACGACTGTGTCGATTTCCCAGTGACCAAAAGTTTCACGGCTATCAATTTCTTTAGGCCGTTTGTCTATCGATTGCCCGAGAATACGTTTATTTGGGCGTTTCTTCAGAGAGGACACTTTTGGTTTACGAGAGAGCTTTTCTAAAAGATCAAGGTTCGTTGTTCGCATGATTCCTTTATCTATCCAATTGTAAAGTGTTGTTGTACTAGGAATAATGGCACGATCAAACAACTCATGCTCTAACGCAAAACCAGTCACGGCATCAGGGGACCATTTATCAAGCAACATCTTATCATCGGCCCATTCTATAAAGGTATCTATATCCGCCCATTTTGGCCGTCGGCCACAGTTTAAACGATGTCTGTCATAAGCTGCTTGTCCAGCATCAGCGTCATAAGCTTCAGTATAGTAATCATAGACCTTTCCTTTTTGCTTTTGGCGTTTAAGTTGTGTGACCGTTCCGCGCTTCACCTCATTATTGATTGTTTGTGGAGCACGTTCTAAAACACTAGCAATCCGACGATTGGAATAGTTTTCTTGCTTTAAAATAGCGATTTGAGACCGCTCTGAATAAGATAAGTGTTTTCCCTTACGTGCTGATGTGGTATGGTTAGAGTGCGTCATGTGAATTCATCCTGTCTATTGAGAGTTAGTGGTAACTTCAATATAACATGAAATTCACATGGCGTTTTTTATATGTTAGCCAGGTGGCTAACTTCATTATAAAATCCAGCACATTGTGAT
>NZ_BAAAHE010000066.1 GCF_039525035.1 Sporichthya brevicatena | reverse complement strand
CCGGCTTCGCGGCCGGCGGCTGCTGCGGGGCCGGCTGGGGCGCCGGCTTGGGGGCGGACGCCGCGGGGTCGCCCGGCGGCGGGGCGACGGGGTGGACCGAGGCGGGCGGGGTCCGCATCACCTCGACGGTCGGGGTCTCCGGCGGCGCCGGCTGCTTCGGCTGCTGGGGCTGCGGCGGAGCGGCCGACGGTGCCGGCTGCGGGATCGGCTTCGCCGCCGGGGCCGCCGGGGCCGCCGGGGGTGCGGCGGCCGGAGCCGGCTTCGGTTGGGGAGCGGCCTTCGGCGCCGGGGGCGGCGTGGGCTCCGGTGCGGGTTTGGGTTCCGGTGCGGGTTGGGGTTCCGGAGCCGGCTTGGCCGGCGGGGCCGCCTTCGCCGCAGGGGCGGGAGCCGGGGCCGGGGTCGCGGCGGAGACCGCGGGGCCACCGAGCCGGGAGGGCAGGGTGGAGGGGCCGCGGGCGGCGAGGTAGCGGGCGATGTCGCCGTGGGAGACGACGCCCTGGACCAGCCCGTCGTCGTCGACGCAGACCGCGAGCCCGGGCGGGGAGAGGATCGCGGCGTCGAGGGCCGCGAGGACGCTCTCGTCCGGGTAGAAGGTGCCGCCGAGCGGATAGACGACCTGGCCCGAGACCACGTCGGTCGGGCCGAGCTTGCTGGTGTCGACCCAGCCGCGCGGGTGCCGCTCGGGGTCGAGGACGAGCAGCCAGTCCTGGTTGTGCTGGGCGGAGATGGCCTTGGCGCGGTCGCCGGTCGCGCCGGCCTGGACCGTCGCCGCGGGGGCGAGGGGCAGGTCGCTGACCGGGAGGAACGCGAGCTTGCGGATGCCACGGTCGCGGCCGAGGAAGTCGGCGACGAAGTCGGTGCCCGGGTGCACGAGCAGCGTCTCCGGCGTCGCGATCTGCACGAGCCGGCCGCCCGTGTCCATGACCGCGATCTGGTCGCCGAGCTTGATGGCCTCGTCGATGTCGTGGGTGACGAACAGGATCGTCTTCGGAGCGGCCTGCTGGAGGTCGAGCAGGTCGTCCTGGAGGTCGCCGCGGACGACGGGATCGAGCGTCGAGAACGGCTCGTCCATCAGCAGGACCGGCGGGTCCGCCGCCAGCGCGCGGGCGAGGGCCACGCGCAGCTGCTGGCCGGTGGAGAGCTGGCCGGGGAACTTGTCGGCGAACGAGAGCGAGAGACCGACACGCTCGAGCAGCGCGTGCGCGAGTTCCCGGGCCTGCCGCGGCTTCGTGCCCATCAGCAGCGGGACGGTCTCGATGTTCTCGACCACCGTGCGGTGCGGGAACAGACCGCCCTTGGCGATCACGTACCCGATCGAGCGGCGCAACGCGGAGCGGCGCAGCAGGGTGTTGGCGGCGCCGTCGATGAGGACGCGGCCCGCCGACGGGTCGACGAGGCGGTTGACCATCCGCAGCAGCGTCGTCTTGCCGCACCCGGACGGACCGACGACGACCGTGATCCGCCCGGTGGGCGCGATGAGACTCAGGTTCTCCACGGCGACAGTGCCGCCGGGGTAGACCTTGGTCACCGCATCGAACTCGATCACCGGGGATCCTCTGTGTCGACGTCCGTGCCCCGGGCCGGGGGACACCTCGATTTCAACCTAACGCCCCACCAGCCCCACCGGTTGGACCCGCGCCACAGACCCGCGGGATGACGTCCCAGCAGCCGAGATTCAGGGGCCGGGGTCGGGGGCGTGCATGGGGATGGGGAGGCCCTGGGTGGTGGCGGCGTCGTCGGCCTCGGGGTAGCCGGCGTCGACGTGGCGGAGGACGCCGGTCGCGGGGTCGTTGGTGAGGACGCGGGCGAGCTTCTCCGCGGCGAGGACGGTGCCGTCGGCGACGGAGACCTGGCCGGCGTGGATGGACCGGCCGATGCCGACGCCGCCGCCGTGGTGGATCGAGACCCAGCTCGCGCCCGAGGCGACGTTGACCATCGCGTTCAGCAGCGGCCAGTCGGCGATCGCGTCGGAGCCGTCGGCCATGCCCTCGGTCTCGCGGTAGGGCGAGGCGACCGAGCCGCAGTCGAGGTGGTCGCGGCCGATGACGATCGGGGCCTTCACCTTCCCGAGGGTCACCATGCGGTTGAACTCAAGTCCGGCGCGGTCGCGCTCGCCGGCGCCGAGCCAGCAAATGCGCGCGGGCAGACCCTGGAACTGCACCTTGTCGCGGGCCTGCCGCAGCCAGCGGGTGACGGTGTCGTTGTCCTTGAACAGGGTGAGCATCGCGTCGTCGGTCGCGGCGATGTCGCGCGGGTCGCCGGAGAGCGCGACCCAGCGGAACGGGCCCTTGCCCGCACAGAACAGCGGCCGGATGTAGGCCGGGACGAAGCCGGGGAAGTCGAAGGCGCGCTCGTAGCCGCCGGTCTTCGCCTCGACGCGGATCGAGTTGCCGTAGTCGAAGACCTCGGCGCCGTTGTCCTGGAACGTCACCATCGCCTCGACGTGACGGGCCATCGACTCGCGCGCCCGGCGGATGCACCCGTGCGGGTCGTCGGCCCGCAGCGCCGGCCAGTCGGAGAACTCGACGCCCCGCGGCAGGTAGGCGAGGGGGTCGTGGGCCGAGGTCTGGTCGGTGACGATGTCGACGGTCGCGCCGCGGGCGATCAGGTAGGGCAGCACCTCGGACGCGTTGCCGAGGACGCCGATCGAGAGCGCCTGCCGCTTGGCCCGGGCGTCCTCCGCCTGCCACAGCGCGTCGTCGAGATCCTCGGCCGCAACGTCGAGGTAGCCCTGCGCGACGCGGCGCTCGATGCGGGTCGGGTCGCACTCGACGACGATCGCGACGCCGCCGTTCATGGTCACCGCCAGCGGCTGCGCGCCGCCCATCCCGCCGAGCCCGGCGGTGAGGGTGACGGTGCCGGCGAGCGTCCCGCCGAAGCGCTTCTCGGCGACGGCCGCGAAGGTCTCGTAGGTGCCCTGGAGGATTCCCTGGGTGCCGATGTAGATCCACGATCCCGCGGTCATCTGGCCGTACATCGTCAGCCCCGCGGCCTCGAGGCGGCGGAACTCGTCCCAGTTCGCCCAGTCGGGCACGAGGTTGGAGTTCGCGATCAGCACCCGCGGCGCCCACTCGTGGGTGCGCAGGATCCCGACCGGCCGGCCGGACTGCACGAGCAGCGTCTCGTCCGCCTCGAGGTCCTCCAGCGAGGCCTTGATCGCGCGGTAACTGCGCCAGTCCCGGGCGGCCTTGCCGGTGCCGCCGTAGACGACGAGTTCCTCCGGGTGCTCCGCGACGTCCGGGTCGAGGTTGTTGTCGAGCATCCGGGACGCGGCCTCCGCCGGCCACGTCTTCGCCGTCCGCTCGCTCCCCCGAGCCGCCCTCACCTCACCCACAGGTCCCCCTCATCTCTGGCGTCGTCATCGCAGCGGCCCCACCACGTTCTGCGCCGCCGCCAGCAGTTCGCCGGACGCGACGGCCTCCACCGCGGCGTCGAGGTCCGGGCTCAGGTGTCGGTCCGGCCCCGGACCCGGTACCCGTTCCCGGAGCGCCGCTACCACCGCGCCGGTACCGGGGGCCGGGGTCAGCGGGGCACGCAGGTCCAGGCCGCGGGCAGCGGTGAGGATCTCGATCGCCAGGACGCGGCGCAACCCGTCGACGGCCCGCCGCAGCTTGCGGCCGGCGTGCCAGCCCATCGAGACGTGGTCCTCCTGCATGCCGGAGGACGGGATCGAGTCCACCGACGCCGGGACCGCGAGCCGCTTGAGCTCGGAGACGATCCCCGCGGCCGTGTACTGGGCGATCATGTAGCCGGAGTCGACGCCCGGGTCCGCGGCGAGGAACGGCGGCAGGCCGTGCGAGCGGTGGACGTCGAGCAGGCGGTCGGTGCGCCGCTCGGAGATCGACGCGAGGTCCGCGACCGCGATCGCGAGGAAGTCCAGGACGTAGCCGACCGGCGCCCCGTGGAAGTTGCCGTTCGACTCGACCCGACCGTCGGCCAGGACGACAGGGTTGTCGACGGCCGCGGCCAGTTCGCGTTCGGCGACGGTGACCGCGTGCGCGAGGGTGTCGCGCACCGCGCCGGCGACCTGCGGCGCGCAGCGCAGCGAGTAGGCGTCCTGGACGCGGGGGTCGTCGGGCCCTGCGTGAGAGGCCACGATCGGCGACCCGGCGAGCAGCATGCGCAGGTTGGCCGCCGCCTCGGCCTGGCCCGGGTGCGGGCGCAGGGCCTGGAGGTCGGCCGCGAAGACCCGGTCGGTGCCGAGCAGAGCCTCGACGCTGAGCGCGGCGGCGAGGTCGGCGTGCCGAACCAGGGAGAGAAGGTCGGCGCAGGCCAGCACGAGCATGCCGAGCATGCCGTCGGTGCCGTTGATCAGCGCGAGACCTTCCTTCTCCGCGAGCACGACGGGGGGAATGCCCGCGGCGGGCAGCGCGTCGGCGGCGAGGACGAGGTCCCCGGCCCGGTTCCGGACGGACCCCTCCCCCATCAGGGCGAGGGCGACCGCAGCCAGCGGGGCGAGATCCCCCGAGCAGCCGAGACTGCCGTACTCCGGCACGACCGGGGTGAGGCCGGCGTTGAGCAGTCCGACCAGGGCGTCCGCGGTGGCCGGGGCGATGCCGGTCCGGCCGGTGGCCAGCGTCCGGAGCCGGAGCAGCATGAGCGCGCGGACCACCTCGCGCTCGACCTCGGGTCCGCTGCCGGCCGCGTGGGAGCGGATCAGGGAGCGCTGCAGGGCGGTGCGCCGCTCCGGCGGGATGTGCTTGGTCGCGAGCGCCCCGAACCCGGTCGAGATGCCGTAGGCCGGGACCGGGGAGGCGGCGAGGGCGTCGACCCGGGCGCGGGACTCGACGATCGCGGCCTGGGCGGCAGCGGACAGACCCACCGGGGCCCCGTCCCGGGCCACCGCGACGACGTCGTCGGCACGCAGGGACCCGGTCCCGATCTCGATGACCGCCCCCATGCGCACCCGCCTATTTCACACCCGGCGGAGTTGTGTCGGTCACGTCCCACGCCGTTTCCGCAGGTGAGGTGAGGCTCTGCGCGGATGACCAGGGTGACGGGGGGTAACGTCGGGGCGATTTATCTCGCCGTTTCACGTTCGCGGCTCGCACGCATCGCCGACTGCCACCTCGCCCGGGAGCACGCTGATGATGACCACCCGCTGGATCGTCGGGTTGGCCATGACCCTCGCCGTTCTGCCGATCGCAGCTCGGCGCGGCTTGTGGCTCTACAAGCTCGCGATGACGGGGCAGCCCGCCCCGGACCGCCTCGCGAACGTGGAGCGGCCGAAGATCGGCGCCGCGATCAAGCGGCAAGTGATCGAGGTCTTCGGGCAGAAGAAGCTGCTCAAGTGGACCGTCCCCGGCATGGCCCACTTCTTCGTCTTCTGGGCCTTCGTCATCCTCGGCACGGTCTACGTCGAGGCCTACGGCGCACTGTTCGACGAGAACTTCGCCATCCCGCTGATCGGCAAGTGGGACCTGCTCGGCTTCGCGCAGGACACCATCGCGCTGCTGGCGCTGGTCAGCCTCGCCATCTTCGCCGCGATCCGCTGGAAGGACTCGCCGGCCCGCAAGGACCGCAAGTCCCGCTTCAAGGGCTCGCACACCGGCGGCGCGTGGCTGATCCTGTTCATGATCGTCAACGTCATCTGGACGATGTTCTGGTTCCGCGGCGCCGCGGCGGCCGCCGGCAACCTGCCGTACGGCGACGGCGCCTACGCCTCCCAGGCGGTGGGCGAGCTCTTCGAGGGCATCGACGACCACGACACGCTCGAGTGGGTCGAGACGGCAGGCCTGTGGGCCCACATCGGCGTCATGCTCGTGTTCCTCGTGATCGTGGTCTACAGCAAGCACATGCACATCTTCATCGCGCCGCTGAACGTCACGTTCGCGCGCAAGCCCGACGGCCTGGGCCCGCTGCTCCCGATGCAGAGCAACGGCAAGCCGCTCGACTTCGAGGACTTCGACGAGGAGACCGACATCTTCGGCCGCTCCAAGGTCGAGGACTTCACCTGGAAGGGCTTCCTCGACTTCGCGACCTGCACCGAGTGCGGCCGCTGCCAGAGCCAGTGCCCGGCGTGGAACACCGGCAAGCCGCTCTCGCCGAAGATGGTCATCCTCGAGCTGCGTGACCACGCCTTCGCGAAGGCACCGTGGCTGCTCGCGTCCGAGGAGGAGCGGGAGAACCTGCCCGAGTCGGTCAAGGCCGAGGCCGAGCGCCCGCTGGTCGCCCCGCTCGACGAGGGCGGCGTCATCGACCCCGACGTCCTCTGGTCCTGCACCAACTGCGGCGCCTGCGTCGAGCAGTGCCCGGTCGACATCGAGCACATCGACCACATCGTCGACATGCGCCGCTACCAGACGATGATCGAGTCGAACTTCCCGTCCGAGGCCGGCGGGATGCTCAAGAACCTCGAGAAGGCCGGCAACCCGTGGGGCATGCCGGCGCGCATGCGCACCGAGTGGACGAAGGACCTCGACTTCGAGGTCAAGGTCCTCGGCGAGGACGTCGAGGACCTGTCCGAGGTCGAGTACCTGTTCTGGGTCGGCTGCGCGGGCTCGCTCGACGACAAGGCGCAGAAGACCACCAAGGCCGTCGCGGAACTGCTCCACATCGCGGGCGTCGAGTTCGCGATCCTCGGCCAGGCCGAGACCTGCACCGGCGACCCGGCCCGCCGCATGGGCAACGAGTTCGTCTTCCAGATGCTCGCCCAGCAGAACGTCGAGACGCTCAACGAGGCCAAGGCCACGAAGATCGTCGCGACCTGCCCGCACTGCTTCAACACCGTCGGCCGCGAGTACGAGCAGCTCGGCGGCAACTACGAGGTCGTGCACCACACGCAGCTGCTCAACGAGCTGGTGGCCAACGGCAAGCTTCAGCCGGTCACCAACGTCGACGGCTCGGCGACCTACCACGACCCGTGCTTCCTCGGCCGGCACAACAAGGTCTACTCCCCGCCGCGTGAGCTCATCTCCAAGGTCGGCGGCCTGCAGTACAAGGAGATGGAGCGTTCGAAGGAGCGGTCCTTCTGCTGCGGCGCCGGCGGTGCGCGCATGTGGATGGAGGAGACGATCGGCCAGCGGATCAACGACAACCGCACCGAGGAGGCGCTGTCGCTGAACCCGGACACCATCGTCACCGGCTGCCCGTTCTGCAAGACGATGATCAGCGACTCCGTGGCCGGCAAGCAGGGCTCGGGCGACAAGAGCGCCGAGGGCGTCCAGGTCATCGACGTCGCGCAGCTGCTCGTCCAGGCGACGCGTCCGGTCAAGGTCGGCGTCGCCGCCGACGGTCCGCAGACCGGCCCGGCTCTGACCGACAACGACCCCGGCGCGGGCTCGCAGGGGACCCCGAGCGAGAACCCCGACCAGATGGCGGACCCGGAGGCGGACCCGACGGGCGAGGGCGGCCGCCCGTGACGGTCGTCGAGAAGGCGGAGCTCTCGGTCGCCGAGGACAAGGCGGACGAGTTCGCGGCGGTCCTGACGAAGGGCGCCGACCTCGTCCGCGGTCCCGGCGGGTGCCGGTCGCTGCGGATCGGCCGCGGGATCGAGCGGCCGAACGTCTTCCTGCTGACCGTCGTGTGGGACAGCGTCGAGCACCACAACGCGTGGCGCGAGACGCCGGCGTTCACCGAGTTCGTCGGCTCGATCCGGGACTACCTGACCGGCCCGACCGGCATGGAGCACTTCGCGACGATCTCCGAGGGCTGATCGCGCGTTCGGCGCCGCGGGGCACCTTCAGTAAGGTGAGGCATTCCTTACCCCCTGGAGGTCCTTGTGAACCGCCTTGTGATCAGCGCCCTGATCACCAGCACGCTGGTGTTGTCCGCGTGCGCCGATGACGACGACGACCTGGTGGCGAGCCCCTCGAAGCCGAGTGCCGCCACCCCGAGCGCAACCCCCACCCCCACCGGGGCTCTGCTGGACTCGGCCTTCGGCACCGCCGGCATCGTGAAGGCGGCGCTCGTGTCCGGAGGCAAGGACCGCTTCAACGCCGTCGCGGTCGGCAAGGACGGCAAGATCTACGCCGCCGGCCTGACCAGCGAGGGTCCGGACCAGAAGATCGCCGTCGCGCGCTTCTCCACCGACGGCGCCAAGGACACCAGCTTCGGTGACGGCGGCGTCGCGAGCGTCAACGTCTCGCCGAACTCCAGCACCGACCCCACCGCCCAGATCGAGCAGGCCCGCAGCCTGGTCTTCCTGGAGGACGGCACCGTCGTCGCGGTCGGCGTCGCCGAGCACGACGCGACGGCCGAGGGCGCCGCCGCGAAGGACAGCGACATCGTCGCGGTCGCCTTCGACAGTGCCGGCAAGCCCAAGAGTGGCTTCGGCACCGACGGCGTCGCGCGCTTCGACCTCGGCACCGGCCACCTCGACGGCGAGGACTTCGTCGGCGCCGACCAGGGCTGGGGCTCCGCCGCGCTGCCGGACGGCGACGGCCTGGTCATCTTCGGCACCACGACCGCGGGTGCGGACCGGGCCGACGGCGACTTCGTCCTGCTCGGGGTCGACGACGACGGCAAGCTCGACGACGACTTCGGTGACGACGGCGTCCTCAAGGTCGGCGACCGGCCGCAGGTCGACAACGCGCGGCACGTCCAGGTCGTCGGCGACAAGCTCGTGGCGACCGGCTACTCGCGCTACACCGACGGCGACAAGACGACCGTCCGGCCGGTGCTGATCCGGGCCTCGCTCGACGGCGAGCTGGACAAGACGTTCGACGACGACGGCATCGCGACCTACGACGGCCTGGGTGCGGTCGCCGAGTCGTACCAGTTCGGCGTCCAGGGCGACAAGTACGTCCTCACCGGCTACGGCAAGGCGAACGACGCCGACAAGGTCGACCTGATCGCGTACCGGTTCAACAACGACGGCGAGTTCGACACCACCTTCGGCGACAACGGCGTCACCCGCATCGACATCACCGGCGAGGACGACCGCGGTCGCAACCTCGTGGTGGCGGGCGACAAGATCGTGTACGTCGGCAGCGGCAAGGTCGACGGGTCGAACCAGGAGGCCATGGTCGTCGTCCTGGACAAGGACGGGAAGCGCGACGCCGCCTACGGCGCGGACGGCGTGATCCTGACCGACCTCGGCACCCCCGGCGACGCCTGGTTCGGCGCCGCCCTGGCGCCCGACGGCAAGACGATCTACCTCGCCGGCTACACCAACATCTCGAACGACAGCGTCACCGCCGACGACGCGGTGCTCGGTCGGCTCACGTTGAGCTGACGCTCGGCACTCAAGGCGGGATACTGCCTTGATGCAGCGTCAGAAGTTTGTCGCGGCGGCGTGCGTCGCGGGCCTGTTCCTCGGGCTCGCGCCGCACGCCGCGGCTGTTTCCGACACCCCCGCGGCGCGGGACGAGAAGCTCACGTTGACGGTCGACGGCCGGGCGCGGACCGCGACGGTACACGTCCCGTCGAAGGCCCCGGGCAGCGCCGGCTACCCGGTCGTGCTCGCGTTCCACGGCCGGCTCGGCGACGGCGCCGGCCAGGAGCGGCTGACGCACCTGAGCGACGTCGCCGACGAGAAGGGCTTCCTCGTCGTCTACCCGGACGGTTACCGGCGCAGCTGGAACGACGGCCGTCCCGATACTCCCGCGAACCGCGCCGGGGTCAACGACGTGAAGTTCGTGCAGCACCTGCTCGACCGGATCGAGAGCCGGTACCGCGTCGACACCCGGCGGATCTACGCGACGGGGATGTCGAACGGCGGCTTCCTCACCCAGCGGCTCGGCTGCCGGCTCGCCGACCGGATCGCGGCGATCGCGCCCGTCGCCGCGACGCTGCCGACCAAGCTCGGCAGCTCCTGTCGACCCGCGAAGCGGATGCCGATGCTCATGGTCATGGGCACCGCCGACCCGCTGGTGCCGTACCGCGGCGGGAACGGGCTGCTCTCGGCTCCGGCGTCGGCGGCGCGGTGGCGCGCCCTGGCCGGCTGCACGGGTACGAGGTCGACGAAGCTGCCGGACCGGCGCAACGACGGGACGCGGGTCGCGGTCGTCCGCGGCACCGGTTGCCGTGCCGCGGTGAAGCTCTACACGGTCACCGGCGGCGGACACACCTGGCCGGGCGGGCGCCAGTACCTCCCCGCCGCGACCGTCGGCCGGACCAGCAAGGACTTCGACGCCAGCCGGACGATCTGGTCGTTCTTCGCGGGCAAGCGGCGCTGACGGGCTCTCGTCCTGACGCTCCGTCAGGACGAGAGACCAGCGACGGGTCGGCGTCCGGGTAACTCCGCCGGAGCTGTGGAATGGCCCGGACGGTCTGCGATGCCGCAGGCTGTCCGCCGACACGAGAACCCCACCCCCGGAAGGACCCACCATGACCGCCGTCGTTCCCACCGACGACGCCCCCCAGCCCGACGCGCGCGCTGCCAACGCCGCACTGACCCTCGACGAGCTCCGCGAGCGCCTGACCGGCGACCTCGTCCGCCCCGGCGACCCGGACTGGGACGTCGCCCGCGCCGCCTGGAACCTCACCGTCGACCAGCAGCCGGCGGCCGTCGTGCTGGCCGAGACCGTCTCCGACGTCGTCGAGACACTGCTCTGCGCCGCCGACCTGGGCCTCGGCGTCGCGCCCCAGGGGACCGGCCACAACGCCGCTCCGCTCGGGCCGCTGGACGGGACCGTGCTGCTCAAGACCTCCCGGATGCGGGGGGTCGACGTCGACCCCGCCGCGCGCGTCGCCCGGGTCGAGGCCGGCGCCCCGTGGGGCGAGGTCACCGCCGAGGTCGCCGCCCACGGGCTCACCGCGCTCGCGGGGTCGGCGCACGACGTCGGCGTCGTCGGCTACACCCTCGGCGGCGGGCTGAGCTGGCTCGGCCGGCACTACGGGCTCGCGTCGAACCACGTCCGCGCGGTCGAGTGCGTCACCGCGGACGGCCGGGAACTGCGCGTGGACGCCGAGCACCACGCCGACCTGTTCTGGGCCCTGCGGGGCGGGGGCGGCGGCCACGCCGTCGTGACCGCGCTGGAGTTCGACCTGTTCGAGGTCCCGGACGTCTACGCCGGCGTCCTGTTCTTCCCGATCGAGCGCGCGGGCGAGGTCCTGCACGCGTGGCGGCACTGGGTGGCCGACGTCCCCGACACCGTCACCTCGGTCGGTCGGCTGCTGCAGTTCCTGCCGCTGCCGGAGCTGCCGGACTTCCTGCGCGGCCGCTCGTACGTGGTCGTCGAGGCCGTCGTCGTGCACACCGCGGAGGCGGACGCGGCCGCGCTGCTCGCGCCGCTGCGGGCGCTCGGGCCGGAGATCGACACGTTCGCGATGACCCCGACCTCGGCCCTGCAGTCGTTGCACATGGATCCCGAAGGCCCCGTCCCCGGCATCGGGGACGGCTACCTGGTCGGGGAGCTCCCGGCCGAGGGGATCGACGCCCTGGTCGCCGCGTGCGGGCCGGGCAGCGGGAGCGCGCTGCTCTCGGTCGAGCTGCGGCACCTCGGCGGGGCGCTGGCCCCGGACGTCATGGCCGGCGGCGCGGTGAGCTCGCTGGCCGGCGAGTTCGCGATGTTCGCGGTCGGGATGACGCCGGGCCCGGAGTTCGCGGCGAAGGTGCGGGCCGACATCGACGCGGTGCAGGAGGCACTGCAGCCGTGGGCGTCCGGCCGGGCGTACGCGAACTTCGCGGAGCGCCGCCGGGCGGGCGCGGTCCTGTTCGGTCCGGAGGCCCACGACCGACTCCAGGCCGTGAAAGCCGTGTACGACCCGGAGAACGTCATCCGGGCCGCCCACCAGGTCACGCCGAAGCTCTCGACCTGAGCCTTGCCGACCAAAAGATACATGCTGTATGAATGGCAATCATGCAGTCTGTATGAATTGAGGTGGGCGCGGTGGCGCGGACGACGGCCCTCGGCGAGTGGCGCGAGGCGAAACTCTCCGGGGGCGCGGTCCTCTACGCCGACCGCGGACAGGGCGCACCGGTCGTGTTCGTGCACGGCCTGCTCGTCAACGCCGACCTGTGGCGCAAGGTCGTCCCGGACGTCGCGGCCGCCGGGTTCCGGTGCCTGAGCCCGGACCTGCCGTTCGGGGCGCACCAGGTCCCGGTCCCGGAGGCGCACCTCAGTCCGGCCGGGGCCGCGGACCTGCTCGCCGAGTTCCTGGAGCACCTGAACCTGCGGGACGTCACGCTCGTCGCCAACGATACGGGCGGGGCGATCACGCAGATTCTGATGACCCGTCACCCGGAGCGAGTCGGACGCGTCGTGCTCGCCTCGTGCGACGCGTTCGAGCGCTTCCCACCGCGGCTGTTCGCGTACCTGCCGCTGCTGGCGAAGCTGCCGGGCTCGATGTGGGTGATGGCGCAGACGCTGCGGATGCGCTGGACGCACAACCTGCCAATCACCTTCCGCTGGATCACCAAGGGGCGGTTCGACGAAGAGACGATCGAGTCCTTCCTCGGGCCGACGCGGCGCAGCGCCGGGGTGCGCGCGGACCTGCGCCGGTTCCTGCGCGGGATGAAGCGCCGGCACCTGCTGACCGCCGCGGAGCAGTTGCCGGCGTTCGACAAGCCGGTGCTGCTGGCGTGGGCGAGCGAGGACCGGATCTTCCCGGTGGCGGACGCGTACCGGCTCGCGGGGGTGCTGCCGAACGCGGAGGTCGTCGAGATTCCCGACAGCTACACCTTCCTCCCCGAGGACCAACCCCAGCGCCTGGCCGAGGTGGTGGTGCGCTTTGCTGGGCGACATGACGCAGCCGACGCAAGCCCGCGCCACGCGGACGCGGGCCGTGCTGCTGGCGACCGCGCGTGAGCTGTTCACCGATCCCGGCTACGACGAGGTCTCGCAGGAGCGACTGGTCGCCGCGGCGGGCCTGACCCGGGGCGCGCTGTACCACCACTTCAAGGACAAGCGGGACCTGTTCCGCGGCGTCCTGGAGGAGCTCGAGACCGAGCTCACCGCCGAGCTCGAGGAGGTGCTCGGCGGCGGGCCGGACTTCCTCTCGGCGACGATCGCCGGGCTGCAGGCGTTCCTCGACGTCTGCCAGCAGCGGCCGGCGTTCCGGCAGATCGTGGTCCTCGACGGGCCGCGGGTGCTGGGCTGGTCGGCGTTCCGGGAGATCGAGGAACGCTTCTCGCTCGGGATGCTCGAGCGGCACTACGAGCGGGCGGTCGCGGAGGGGCTGACGCTCGTCGCCCCCGTCGATGTCCTGGCCCGGATGGCGTTGGCCGCGTCCATCGAGGCCGGCCTCGTCCTGGGGGACGCCGCCGACCCGGGGCAGGCCCGGGCGGACGTCGAGGCCTCGCTGGTCGCGATGTTCGCGGCGACGGTCGGGGCCTGATCTCGCCTCAGCGCTTGTTCTTGGGCAGCGGCCGCGAGGGGTAGCCGGTGTCGAAGTGCTGGTAGTCCTTCGTGGCGATGTTCTGCCAGATCCAGCCCTCGTTCGTGAACAGGCGCCAGACCAGGCCGCCCTTGAGGATCTTCCCCTTGCCGGGGGTGCGCTTGGCGTACTTCGCCGACGGCTCCCACTTCCCGGTGCGCGGGTTCACCCAGGGGTTGCGGAACGGGTTGATGTCGATCGCGCGGCCGTTGGCGTGCGGTGACTTCATGGCCGGCGAGTTCGCCTCGCTCGGGCGGCGGCAGTTGTAGGCGGAGGTGTTGTTCGCCTTCATGCTGCGCTGGTCGCTGCCGTTGTAGTGCTCGACGGGGATCATCCGCTGGATCGGGAAGCGCTCCTCGAAGAGCCGGGTGAAGATCCGCTTCACACTGCCCGCGACGTCCCCGCGGACCACGAGTGCCCCGCGGTGGACCTTCCCGTCGAACCCGTAGTGGTTGATCTCCAGTCGGCGCAGGTTCTTCCGTTTGACGGGGCAGTTCTTCCCCGCCATCCCGACCGCGACCATCCGCTTCCATTCGGCCTTGCTCACCACTCGGACGACCGGGTCGGCCGTCACGGCCTGGGTCGTGGTGCCGGGCGGCGCGGCGGGGCCGGCGCTGCGGTCCGTCCCCTCGGGGGCGCAGCCGGCGACGAGGATCGCGGCGAGCAGGAGGGCACCGACTGTCGTGCGCATCCGTCGAGGGTAGAAGCTGAGCCCATGAGCGACGACGCGACGCGGGATCTCTCCCACAGCCGGTCGATCGAGGTCGCGGCCTCCCCGGAGGCCGTGTACGACCTGGTCTCCGACGTCACCCGGACCGGCGAGTGGAGCCCGGTCTGCCGGGAGTGCTGGTGGGACGAGGGCGCGACGGGGAAGGTCGGGGACGTCTTCACCGGCCGCAACGTCCTTCCGGAGCGCACCTGGGAGACCCGGTGCACCGTGATCGCCGCCGACCGCGGCCGGGCCTTCGGGTGGGAGGTCGGGGACCGCTACGTCCGCTGGCTCTACTCGATGGAGCCGATCGACGCCGGCACCCGCCTCACCGAGGCGTGGGAGTTCCTCCCGAACGGGATCGCCATGTTCCACGAGCGCTACGGCTCCGACGCCGAGGCCGAGATCGCAAAACGGATCGACCTCGCCCACACCGGGATCCCCGCGACCCTCACCGCCATGAAGCGGATTGCCGAGTCAGCCTGACCCGCTAGACTGCGGGCCCTGACTGCTCCACGGGGGCAGTCAGCGCGGGTGTAGTTCAATGGCAGAACATCAGCTTCCCAAGCTGACAGTGCGAGTTCGATTCTCGTCACCCGCTCCACGGAGAACTTGCTCTGACCTTGGGTTTTGTCCCCGGTCGAGATCCCGCCCCTCCCCCTCTGGGCGACTCCCGTAAACCTGCCCCGCTGGCGTTAGCCCATGGGTCGCCCACAGCTGCAGAAGCCTGCGCGTCCGACCGCCGTCGTCATCCGCAGACTCCCGTCTTCGGGGCGGACGTCGTCGCCGCCACCCGGGCTGAACTCCGTACGCCAGAATGATGATGCTCGTTGATCGCGCTTCTGCTGAGTGGAGCCAGGGTGGACGACCGGCCGTCGCAGTGGCTTCTCGGCGACTCGCGGCTGGCCCACCTGATCGCGAAGCAGATCGGGGTTGGGTGGTGGTACGCGACCGCACTCGCCCTCGCGCTCTGTGCCGGTCTCCTCGGCCTGCTGGCACCCGGCGCCTATTGGATCGGAGCGCCACTCGCCGGTGTTCTTGCCGTGGGCCTCATGGCATGGCGCATCAACCGCCGCCATCAGGAGCGCCGCTCTTGAGCGTTCTGAGCGCGTTCAGCGTCGGATCTACTAGCTCGCCTTCTGCGTCTTCAGGCTGCGCGCCATCAGCGCTGCGTCTCGAACACGATCGCAATGACGCCGACCACGATCCAGAGCTGCACTAAGGGCGCGCGCCTCGACGTCTGGAGGGACCTCGCTTGCCCCTCCGCCGCACTCCCGATGTTGATGCCTGCGCCGCGCCAGGATCCCTTGCGGCGTAGGGGTTCTGGGTCTTGTGCTGGTCGGTGGCAACCCCTATACTCGAACATGCGTTCTGCATATCTGCTTGAGTGCAGTAGCATTTGATGGGTGAGCGAGGAACGACCCGTCGGTGGTGC
>NZ_BAAAHE010000065.1 GCF_039525035.1 Sporichthya brevicatena | reverse complement strand
GGTCCCGCGCCCTCCGGCCCGGGGTCCGGGCGGGGCGGCGCCGGCGGGGTGTCGGGCCCCGAGCGGCCGCCCGAGCGGGTGCGCCGCGTCCAGCGCGCCGCGGCCACCTGGACCGCGGCGGGGTCGACGGCGGGCCCGAGCGCCTCGGCGACGACCTCCGCGGTCTTCGGGTTGGCCAGGTCGATGCGCAGCGCGAGCAGGCGCTGGGCGAGGTCCGCGGCGCTCTGCGGCCGCTGCGCGGGGTCCTTCGCCAGGATCGTCGCCACCATCCGGTTCACCGCCGGCGGCACGCCCTCGATGGGCGGCGGCTCGTTGTGGAGGTGGGCCATCGCGACGGCCAACGGGTTGTCCCCGGTGAACGGGCGGCGCCCGGCCAGGCACTCGTAGAGTACGACGCCGAGGGCGTAGACGTCGGAGGCCGGCGCGGCCCCGGACTTGGTGGAGATCAGCTCCGGCGCCAGGTAGTGCGCGGTGCCCATGACCGTGCCGCTGCGCGTGAGGGGGAGGGCGTCGCCGGCGCGGGCGATGCCGAAGTCGGTGACCTTGACCGTCCAGGACGGCGTGATGAGCAGGTTCGCCGGCTTGATGTCGCGGTGGATGACGCCGGCGGTGTGCGCGACCTGCAGCGCCTGGGCGGCCTGGGCGACGAGCTCGAGGGCGCGGTCGATCTCGAGACGGCCCTCGCGCTCGATGATGTGGGAGAGCGGCTCGCCCGGCACGAGCTCCATGACGATGAACGGGACGCTCGCCCCGCCGGCCGGCGCCTGGCCGAAGTCGTAGACCTGCGCGATGCCGGTGTGTACGAGGGCCGCGGTGTTGCGGGCCTCGCTGCGGAACCGCTCGAGGAAGATCTCCTCGTCGGCGTACTCGGGACGCAGGACCTTGACGGCCACCTTGCGGTTGAGGACCTCGTCGGTGCCCCGCCACACCTCGCCCATGCCGCCCCGGGCGATCCGCTCGTCCAAGCGGTACCGCCCGCCCAGCATGGGGCGGTTGTTCGGCTGGGTCTCGCCGGTCATGGAGTGTTCACCGCCCGAGGATCGCCTCCATGACCGCGCGCGCGATCGGCGCCGCGAGCAGGTTGCCGCCGACCTCGATCTGGCGCTCCGAGCCGCCGTTCTCGAGGACGACGGCGATCGCGATCTTCGGGTTGTCCGCCGGCGCGAACGCGACGAACCACGCGTGGGGGTTGCGGCCGTTGCCGACCTGCGCGGTGCCGGTCTTGCCGCCGACGCGGACGCCGGAGATGCGGGCGTTGCTGCCGGTCCCGTTCTCGACGACGGAGACCATCATCGAGGCGAGGTCCGCGGCCACCTGGGGACGCACCGCGCGGCCGAGCTCCTCCGGGTCGGTCCGGGAGAGCACGTCGAGGTCGGGCGCGCGGACCTCCTCGACCAGGTACGGCTTCATCAGCACGCCCTGGTTCGCGATCGCGGCGACGACCATCGCCATCTGCAGCGGCGTCGCGCGGACGTCGAACTGGCCGATCGCCGACTGCGCGGTCTGCGGGGCGTTGAGGTCGTTCGGGAAGATGCTCGCGACGACCGGGATCGGCACCTCGTAGCGCTCGCCGAACCCGAAGGCCTCGGCCTGCTCGCGCAGCACGTCGTCGCCGAGGTCCATGCCGATGGCGCCGAACGTCGTGTTGCAGGACTTCTCCAGCGCCCGCTTGATCGTCGTCGTCTGGCTGCCCGGCGTGCACGTGCCGGAGAAGTAGTTCGGCAGGTCGACGTTGGTCAGGGGCAGGTCCAGCCGCGCCGGGCCGGGCACCTCGCCGTTCACCGTGTACCGGCCGGAGGACAGCGCCGCCGCCGCGGTGACGAGCTTGAACGTCGACCCCGGCGGATACGTCTGGTTGAACGCCCGGTTCAGCAGCGGCGACTGGTCGTCGGAGTTGTAGCGCTGCCAGGCGTTGGTGACCTTCTGGCCGTTGTGGTCGGCGAGGTCGTTCGGGTCGAACGACGGGCTGGAGACCATCGTGAGGATCCGCCCGGTCGCCGGCTCGAGCGCGACGACGGCGCCGCGGCGACCGTCGAGTCCGCGGTACGCGGCCTTCTGGGCGTCGGCGTTCAGCGTCAGCTTCACCGAGCCGCCCTGCGTCGACTCGCGCGTCAGCAGGTCCACGATCCGGCGGACGAAGAGGCGGTCGTCGTTGCCCGACAGGATGCTGTCCTCGGAGCGCTCGATGCCCGAGCGGCCGAAGATGTGCGAGTAGTAGCCGGTCGCGAACGCGTAGATCTTGCCGTCGGCGTAGATCCGCAGGTACTTGAGCTTGTCGCCGGTCTCGCGGGAGAACGCGATCGGGTCGTTGGCGACCAGGATCGCCCCCCGCTGCCGGTCGTACTGCTCGAGCAGCACCCGCGCGTTCTTCGGGTCGTTGCGGTACTCGTCGGCCTTGATGACCTGGATGAAGTTCAGGTTCAGCAGCAGCAGAACCATCAGCAGACCGCACGCGGCCGCGACTCGTCGAAGCGGTCGGTTCACGGCTTCACCACCATCGTCTCCGCCTCCGTCGACGGGGTGGGCGGCGGCGCGGGCCGGCGGGCGGCGTCACTGACCCGCAGGATCAGCGCGACCAGCGCCCAGTTCGCGACCAGCGAGGAACCGCCGTAGGACAGGAACGGGGTGGTGAGACCGGTGAGCGGGATCAGCCGGGTGACGCCGCCGACGACGACGAACACCTGCAGCGCCACGATCACGGCGAGGCCGGCGGCGAGGAGCTTGCCGAACGAGTCGCGGGCGGCCAGCGCCGTCCGCAGACCGCGGTGCACGATCACGCCGTAGAGCACGATGATCGCCATCAGGCCGGTGAGGCCGAGCTCCTCGCCCCCGGTCGCCAGGATGAAGTCGGTGTTCGCGTACGGGACGATGTTCGGCCGTCCCTGGCCCAGGCCGGTGCCGAGGATCCCGCCGGTGGAGAACCCGAACAGGGACTGGACCAACTGGTAGGACGCGTCCGAGACGTAGTCCGGGTCGAACGGGTGCAGCCAGATCTCGACGCGGCGGTGCACGTGCGCGAACTGCGAATAGGCGAAGTACGCGCCGGAGACGAACATGACGACGCCGAACAGCAGCCACGAGGTGCGCTCGGTCGCGATGTAGAGCAGGACGACGAAGACGCCGAAGAACAGCAGCGAGCTGCCGAGGTCGCGCTCGGCGATCAGGATCATCAGGCTCGCCGCCCAGGCCACGATGATCGGACCGAGGTCACGGCCGCGCGGCAGGTCGATCCCCATCACGCGTCGGCTGGCGAGCGCGAGCACGTCCCGCTTCACGACCAGGTAGCCGGCGAAGAAGACGATCAGCAGCAGCTTCGCGAACTCACCGGGCTGGATGGAGAAGCCGGAGAACCGGACCCAGATCCGGGCCCCGTTGACCTGGGAGTACTGCGCGGGGAGCAGGGCGGGCAGCGCCAGCAGGACGAGGCCGGCCGCGCCCGCGGTGTAGGTGTAGCGCTGCAGCACCCGGTGGTCGCGGATCGCCACGAGCACCGCGACGAACAGCAGGATCCCGATCGCTGCCCAGATCAGCTGGATGCCGGAGTCGCCGCGGGGGGCGAGCGGGCCGAAGGAGCGCTCGGTCGGGTTCTTCTCGTCGAGGTCGAGCCGGTAGATCAGCGCGAGCCCGAGGCCCTGCAGGAGCATGACGGCGGGCAGGACGAGCGGGTCCGCGTACCGCGCGAACTGACGTACCGCCAGGTGCGCGACCAGGCAGTAGGCGCCGAGCGTCGTCGCGTACCCGGCCAGGCCGGGGGGCCACTCGTCGGTGACGCCGTAGCCGGCGTTGGCGTACGCCGCGACGGAGATGCCCCACGCGAAGACCAGGAGGAACAGCTCCGTCGTCCGGCGGCTGTTGACCTGGGAGGCGGCTGGTGCCGGAACGCTCATTCCGTCGGCACCCTCTCGGGCAGCGGGTCGCCGCACGCGTCGGACACCGGCTGGCCGATCTCGGGCGGGGCGGTCGCGCCGGGGCTCGCCGACTCGCTCGCCTCGGCCGACGGGTCGGGCGAGGCGGTGTCCTCGGGCGAGGGCTCGGGCGTCGCGGAGGGGCTCGGCGACGGGCCGGCCCCGTCGGTCTCCTCGGTCTCGTCGTCCGGGCTCGGCGTGGGGGACGCCGCCGCCTCCGCCTCGGCGCGCGCCGTGCGGCACGCCGCGGCGGCGGCGCGGAGGTTGTCGACGACCTTGCGGGCCTCGTCGAGGTTGTCCGCGAAGATCGTGTCCTCGACCTCCGCCCGGTCGTACGGCGGCAGGTCACGCAGTTCGATGTCCTGACGTTCGTACGGGCTCGAGAGCGAGATGCCGAGGATCTTCTGGGACAGGCCCTTGTAGATGGCCACCCGGTCCGCGTCGGCGCCGACGTAGTACTGCTTCTGGGACCACGCGTAACCGCCCCAACCACCGGCGATCACGGCGAGCACGACACCGACGATCAGAAACCGGACCCAGAGGGTCCCGAACCACCGGCCGCGGCCGCTCGCTTTCTCCAGGTCCGGCAGCGCGGAGAGGTCGATTTCCGACGTGGAGCCTGACTCCGGCCGGTGGCGCCCGGCCGCGGCGCCGACGACGACGGGGAGGTCGGAGGACCCGGCCTCCACCTCGACGACGTCGGCGACGATGCAGGTGATGTTGTCCGGCCCACCGCCCTGCAGGGCGAGCTGGACCAGGGTCTCGGCGGCCTCCTCGAGCGTGGTGCCCGTGAGCGCGACCTGCATCTCGGAGTCCGGCACGACACCGGAGAGCCCGTCGCTGCAGAGCAGGTAGCGGTCACCGAGGTGGACCTCGCGCACCGACAGGTCGGGCTCGGGGTTGCTGCGTCCGTCGAGCGCGCGCAGCAGGAGCGAGCGCTGCGGGTGCACCGCCGCCTCCGCCGCGGTGATGCGGCCCTCGTCCTGGAGCTGCTGGACGAAGGTGTGGTCGTGGGTGATCTGTTGCAGGACGCCGTCGCGCAGCAGGTAGGCGCGGGAGTCGCCGATGTGCACGAGGCCCACCCGGCGGCCGGACCAGAGCATCGCCGTGAGCGTCGTGCCCATGCCGTCGAGCTGGGGGTGGCGCTCGGCCATCTCGTTGATGGCGTCGTTGGCCTGGTTGACCGCGGTGGCCAGGGCGTCGAGCAGCTCGGTGCTGGGGACGTCGTCCTCGAGCGTGGCCAGCGTCGCGAGGGCGACCGAGCTGGCCACCTCGCCGGCGGCGTGGCCGCCCATCCCGTCCGCGACGGCGAGCAGCGAGGGCCCGGCGTAGCCGGAGTCCTCGTTGCCCTCGCGGATCAGGCCGACCTCGGAGCGCGCCACGTAGCGCAGGGAGAAGGTCATTTGCGCAACTCGAAGGCGGTCTTGCCGATGCGGATCGGCACGCCGATCGCGACCGGCGTCGGCTGGGTCACCCGGTCACGGTCGAGGTAGGTCCCGTTCGTGGAGCCGAGGTCCTCGACCAGCCACTCGCCGTTGCTCGGGTAGAGCCGGGCGTGCCGGTTCGAGGCGTAGTCGTCGTCGAGCACGATCGTGGAGTCCGGAGCCCGGCCCAACGTCACCTGCGCCTCCGTCAACGCCACGGTCGTCCCGGTCAGCGACCCGGCCGTCACGACCAGCTTGGACGGCGTGTTCCGCCGGTTGGGTTTGATCTTCACCGGCTTGGCCGGGCGGGGTGCCGGGACCGGCGCCGGTCGCACGCTCGCGGGGCGGACCCCGAACAGGTCCGAGCGCATCACCGAGATGGCGGTGAGGACGAACAGCCAGAGCACGGCCAGGAACCCCAGCCGGATGACGGTGATCGTGAGTTCGGACATGGGAGGCGGCTTACCCGGCCGGCAATCGGAACACCAGCACGGTGTCGCCCATGCCGATCCGGGCGCCGTCGGTCAGCTCGACGCGGCCCACCGGCGCGCCGTCGAGCGTCGTGCCGTTGGTGGACCCGAGGTCGACCAGCATCGGGGCGTCCCCGAGCTGGATCTCGGCGTGCCGGCGCGAGACCCCGGCGTCGTCGATCCGCAGGTCGACCTGCGTTCCGCGGCCGAGGACCGTGACCGGGCGGACCAGCGGGTGCTTCTCGCCGTTGACCTCCAGGTACGGGACCACGGCCCGGGCGTGCGCGATCTTCTCCGTCTTCTCGGCCGCGTGCGATCGCGCGGGCCGGGCCGGCGGCTGGGCGGCCGGGGGCTGGGCGGCCGGG
>NZ_BAAAHE010000064.1 GCF_039525035.1 Sporichthya brevicatena | reverse complement strand
GCTCGACGCAGCCACTACCGCGCCCGTGGCGCCTATCCATAAGTGCGGCTGTAGTACTAGGACCCGAGCTCGGCCGCCAGCCCGTCGTGGAAGTGGGTCAGGGCCGACTCGAACCGGCCGAAGACGACGTCCTCGATCCGGCCCTGCATGCCGCGCTGCACGGCTTCGGCCATCGCGCGGTCCTCCAGCAGACCGTTCTCGACGAACTCGATGTCCCGGTGCACGGCGTCGGCGATCGTCCCGTCCGGTTCCGGGATCGCGACCTTCGTGATGTCGAGGATCGTGCGCGTCTGGCTGACCGGCTCGATCGCGACGAAGGCGCTGTGCGCGGTCAGCCGTGCGATGACCGCGTTCGGGAAGATCTGGTCGACGATCGTGAGCGCCCGGCCCAGGTGCCACTCGACCGGTGGGGTGTCCCGGAGGCTCTCGATACGACGGAACGGGAACACGACCCGCGAGTGCCGGCCGGCGTGCTCGACGACGGTCAGGTTGTCGTAGCCCATCGGGAAGAACGTCGACCTGTGGGTCTGGCGGATGTGGTAGCCCTCGAGGAACCCCTCGACCAACACCTTCCAGTTGCCCTCGACCGGGATTCGCTCGCGCTCCACGACGACCTGATCGTCCGTCAGGCCGGGGACGTCCGCGACGAGGTCGAAACGTGGTTCACCCTCCTGCTGGACGAAGACCAGCCCGCCCTGCTCGAGACAGGCGACTGGGGTCAGCGCACGCGTGGCGAGGTCGATGCCCTCGAAGCCGTAGGCGTCCGGGGCGTGGGAGAGCGAGCCGTCGAGCCCGTAGACCCACCCGTGGAACGGGCACACGAACGAGTGCGCGCACCCGCTGCCCTCAGCGATCGCAGTCCCCCGGTGCCGACAGGCATTGCGGAACGCGCGGACCACCCCGTCCTTGCCCCGCACCACGAGCAGGGGCACACCCGCCGACTCGCGCGCGACGTAGGACCCCGCCTCCCGTACCGCCGCGGACGGACAGAACGCGACCGGCGTCCGCCGCAGGAGGTCGAGTTCGGCCGCCATCCGCGCGGGGTCGGTGTAGTGCGCGACGGGGACCCGTCCGACCCGCGGCCCGAGGTCGGTGGTGCCGGCGTCGATGTGTTCGAGCAGCGCGCCCACGAGCGCAATCGGGTCGCGATACGGCGTCACGCGACCGGACGGGTCGGGCAGGGTCTCGGCCCCGAACTCGATCGGGGTGTCGGTCTGCGTCATTGCAGGCTCCTCCGCCGGGCGGGTGGCGACGATCTCCAGGCTAGGTGAGATTCACATAGCCGGCAACGGGTTCACCCCGGTTCTCTTGCCCTCCGCCCGGGATCGGCGATGATGCGGACATGCCCATCCCGTCCCACATGGTCCCGCTCGGTACGCCGGCGTCCGACTTCTCCCTGCCCGCGCTCGACGGGCGCACGGTCTCGCTCGGGGACTTCGCCGACGCCCCCGCGCTGCTCGTGGCGTTTCTGTGCAACCACTGCCCCTACGTCAAGCACGTCGAGGGCACGCTCGGTCCGCTGCTCGACAAGCTCGCGGACGTCGGGCTGGCGAGCGTCGGCATCTGCAGCAACGACACCGACGCCTATCCCGACGACGGGCCCGAGGGGCTGGCCGAGCAGGTCGCCCGCGCGGGGTTCGCGTTCCCGTACCTGATCGACGCGACCCAGGAGGTCGCGAAGGCCTACCGCGCCGCGTGCACGCCCGACTTCTTCCTCTTCGACGCCGATCGGCGCCTCGCCTGGCGCGGCCAGTTCGACGGCTCCCGGCCGAGCACCGGCGGGCCCGTCACCGGTGACACGCTGCGGGAGGCCGTCGAACTCGTGCTCGCCGGACAGCCGGTCCCCGAGCCGCACCAGCCGAGCGCGGGCTGCGGCATCAAGTGGAAGCCCGGGAACTCCCCCACATGAAGCGCTCGCTGGCCGCGGGGCTGCTCAGCGCCGCACTGCTCGTCGGCGCGCTCCCGGCGCCGGCGTCCGCCGCGCCCGCGGACACCGGCCCCACCCTGTCGGTGGCGAAGAACAAGCTCGCCGCCGCGCTGCGGTGCCACGGCGGCGAGCCCGGCAGGACCCCCGTGCTGCTCGTTCCCGGCACGACGCTGAACCCCGAGCTCAACTTCGACTGGAACTGGACCCAGGCGTTCCTGCTGGAGAAGCGCACGTTCTGCTCGATCGAGCTGCCCGAGCAGGCGATGGCAGACATCCAGGTCGCCGCCGAGTACGTCGTGTTCGCGATCCGCACGATGCGGGCGCGCACCGGCGGGAGGATCTCGGTGATCGGCCACAGCCAGGGCGGGATGATCGGACGTTGGGTGCTGAAGTTCTGGCCGGACACCCGACGCATGGTCGACGACCTGATCGGCCTCGCGCCGTCGAACCACGGGACCCAGGCCGCGAACCTGCTCTGCAATCCCGACTGCGCGCCGGCGATCTGGCAGCAGCGCGAGGGATCCGAGTTCAACCGCGTCCTCGACGACGGGCCCGAGACGGTGGCGGGCATCAGCTACACGGTGCTCTACACGTCGACCGACGGTGTCATCGTCCCGCCGGAGAACTCACGTCTGACGACGGGTCAGGGCGACATCGCGAACATCCGACTGAGCGACGCGTGCCCCGGCCACGTCGCCGATCACATCAGCATCGGCACCTACGACGCCGTCTCCCACGCGCTGGCGATCGACGCCCTCGACCACCCGGGCCCGGCCCGCGTCGACCGCTTCGACCGCGCCGCCTGCACCGAACCCACCCAACCGGGCGTGAACCGTCAGTTTCTGGCCGTCCACTACACCCGCATGATGGCCGCGGTCGGCGGGACGCTCGTCGGCACTCCGCACGTCGCGGCCGAGCCGGAGCTCGCCCCCTACGCGCGCTGAGCCGACCGGCTCAGTGCGCGTGCGCCTGCAGGGCCTTGACGGTCAGGTCGAAGGTCAGCGCATCAGCGGCCATCGAGCCGTGGCCGGCCCAGTTCATCGGGTCGACCTCCTGGAGGACGATGTTCTCCGCGCCCTCGAGGAAGCTGGTCTGATACGGCGTCACGATCTCGTCGTACTTGGTCACGATGACGGTGTAGTGCGTCGACCCCGGGGTCTCGTCACCGGCGTTGAGCCTGGTGATGAAGTCCGAACCGGGCATGAACTGCGGGCACGGGCCGCAGTAGCTGCCCATCTGAGCGTCCCAGCCCGGGATGAACTCGCGCAGCTTGGTGATGCCCTGGATGTCGGTGCCGTGGTTCGGGCCCGCCCAGCCGACGAAGTGCTCGACCTTCTTCGTGCCGCCGAGGAACTTCAGGTACCAGCGCGGCATGATCGCGCCCTCGGAGTGCCCGACGATGTCGACCTTCTTGGCACCGGTGGCGGCCAGCACCTCGTCGACGAAGGCCGCGAGTTCGGCGGCGGACCTCTCCATCGGTTGCACGCCGCCGCGGCTCGGGTAGCGCGGGTCCTGACCGTACGTCTTGGCGAAGACGCAGTAGCCCTGCGCCGCGAGGTGCGGGGCGAAGAAGTACCAGTTCTCGCTCGCCGTCGCCCCGAAGCCGTGGACCAGGACGACCGGATTCGGCTTGTCGGCCGTCGGCTTGCAGGAGAAGTCGTTCGCCCCCTGCAACGCGGGCTCGGGGAGGAACAGGGCGTGGTCCGGGGGCACCTCGGCCTGCGCGGTGCCGAGGCCCAGCGGGCCGGCCACGGCGAGGGCGACCAGCGCGGCGGTGGCGGTGGCGGTGGCGGTGGCGGCCTGGACGGCTGCGCGGCGAACGAGCTTCACGGGAGCGCCCCTTTCGTCTCAACTCGGCTCAGCAAACCACCATCCGGACCAACTTGGAAGAACTTCCAAGAAATTTGTGCAAGACTGCCCGGTATGGCCCCCCTCCAGCCGCGCCGCAAGGCGCAACCCCGGCGCGAGGCGCTCCTGAACGCCGCCGTCGAGGTGGTCGGAACGCAGGGGCTGGCCGGGACGACGCACCGCACGGTCACCGAGGCCGCGGGGGTCCCGCTCGCCACGGCGAGCTACTACTTCTCCTCGATCGGCGAGCTCGTCGCCGAGGCGCTGCAGACCTTCGTCCAGCGCCGCGCCGCGGAGATGGCGTCGATGGACCTCGGCGAACTGCACGGCGTCCTCACCCCCGGCGACATCGCCGGTTGGTACGCGTCCAAGGTCATGGAGCTCGACGTCCCGCACCGCCTCGCGTTCTACGAGGTGCTCGTCAACGCCCCGCGCTCCCCCGAGCTCGCCGGCCCCGCCCGCGAGGCTCTCGCGACCTACCAGCAGGCGACCGGGGCGGGCCTCGCCGCCGTCGGCGCCCCCGCGGACCCGCGGCAGTCCCGCGCGTTCGTCGCCCTTGCCGTCGGGTTCGGGCTGCTCCACCTCGTCGACCCCGGCGACGACGACGCCGACCAGCTCGTCGCCGCGATCCGCGACCTCTTCCTCGGCCAGGAACGTTCCGCCACCGACCCCGACGGTGTCGCCGAACGCCTCGCCACCCCCGCCCCGGCCGACCGCTCAGGCGCGTGAAGAAAGTGTGAAAAAAGGGGTGACACCCCTTACTGCGTAGTAAGGGGTGACGCTCCTATGTCCCGTCAAGCCGGGTTGGGGCCTGCTTCGAGGAGTCGGTAGA
>NZ_BAAAHE010000063.1 GCF_039525035.1 Sporichthya brevicatena | reverse complement strand
GGTCTTGTGCTGCGAATCCATCGCGGTCTTCGTGACCTGCTCGAACTTCGAGAAGTTCGCCGCCTGCGTCGACGCCAAACTGACGGACTGCTTCCCGACCACCGCCATCGTCCCGAGCACAGCGGCACTGGCGACCTTCGCGACCTTGTTGAACTTCGCCAGACGACCCTCGGTCTTCTTCGCCGCCACATCCGCGGCGGACGTCATCCCCGCCGACATTTCCTTCGACGCCGCCGCACTGAACCCCTTCATCGAAGGGACGATGCGGACGTACGCCAACCCCACTTCAGCAGCCATGAACTTCCTCCCCTACTGAGATCACCCGGCCCAGGTGACCGGTCCGCCGACGCGTCTATCCGGGCTTCTCCCGGAACGCGCTCACCGAGTCGTCGGCGTCGAGGCGGTACCAGAACCAGGGCGACCCATGCGGGTACGGCAACAGGCCATCCACGCGGACTTCGCAGTCCCGGAACAGCACCGGGCCGGTGCGGTCACGCAGCGCCTCGATGTCGGCGGCGTCGGCGTCCATCTGCGCCAGCAACATCCGCCAAAAGCCGTGGTGCGGCCACCCACACGCCACACAGACCTCGTCGCGGTCCAAGTGCCGGAGGCTGGTGTTCTCGTCGCACTCGAAGCCGCGACCGTACTGGCGTTCGAACCGGTCCACCCGGCGTTCCAGGAGATGCCCGCGCAGGTCCCCGCCGGCCGGCTCGGACGCCTCGACACGCCTCATCCCGCGGCCCCCCACCGCACCGCCGCGGCCTTCTGCGCGCGACGTGACCGAGGCGTCCGGCCGGTGTCCTTCGTCTCGGCGGCGATCCCGGACGGCAGACCGAGTTTCGTCGTCAGCAGCTCCGCGAGGGCCTTGCGCTGCATCCGTTCCTCAGCCATCAACCGGACAGCGGCGGCGTTCGACGCGATGTCCATGCCGGTCAGGGCCTGCCCGAGCTGGTCGACCCGGTCAGCGGTCGCCGCCGCCAGTTCGAGCACCACAACCTCGTGTTCGTCGAGGACCAACTTCTCCCGAACCAGGTACGCGTCCACGGCCTCCCAGAGGCGTCGACCGGCGGGACCCAGGGTGGTGGTCGAGGTCACAGTGTTCTCCCGTCTACGGGGCGGCTGGGGCGTTCTACGGGCAAGCAGCGCATCGACTGGCAGCGGCTATGCCGAACGGGCGACGTCCCGCGCCGGCGGGCGGGGTCACCCCCCACCCCTTTGCCCGACTTTGTCTGACGCGTAGTCACGTCACCGCACCACCACCACACCTCGACACGACGAGCGAGGTCGATGACGGTGGGGAGTCGCCGGGCACGGCTTTCCCGTTTCGACACGCTGGACAGTCCTTGCGCGGAGGAGAGTGACGCGCTCGTGCCCATCGATCCCCGCTGGTCCCGCTGGCTGGCGCGGGTCGGGGTGACGTTGACGTGCCGGCGTGCCCGGCGACCCACCGTCATGACGCCGCCGTCTTCGCGCGGCGAGTGCGGGGGGCGGGGTTGTCTGCGGCGGGGGTATCGCCGGGGTGGGGGGTGGTCGTGAACCCCCGGGGGTTCCGGGGGCGGGCCTGGTCTGCGATCCACCCCGCCTGGGCTTTGACGTTGGCGTGTTCCCGTTCGGCGGCCGGGGAGGGCCGGCCGATGCTGTCGAGCCAGTTCGCTTCGTCTTCGGCTTCGCGGGCGCGGACCTCGGCGGGGGTGGGCAGCCACAGCACGGCGCCACGGTCGATCATCGTGCGCCACCAGTCGCGGGACAGGGCCGGGGGCAGCCGTGACGGGATGCTGGTGTGGGTGCGGCGGCGGGTGTCTTCGAACTGGTCGTTGTTTCGGACGTTTCTGTAGAACTGGCCGGCGCAGTCACGGATCTGCAGGTGGAGCTTGCCCCAGAGGTTGTCGCGGAGGAGGACGATCGCGGTGAGGTCGTCGAGGGTTTGGTCGTGGCGGGCGAGGTCGTTGGGGGTGGCGGTCGGTGCCTGCGCCCGGTCGTGGCGGGCCTGGTCGAGCAGCTCGACGTACCGGGGACGCAACACGTCGGCGATGAGTTGGTCCGCGCCGGTGAGGAGCATCTGCCCGATCTGCGCGCCGGCTCGGGCCAGGGCCTTGCTGTAAATCGAACGCCGGGCGGCGTGGTCACGGGTGACGGCGATGGCCCTGTCGACGGTGTCTTCGGCGTCGCCGGGGTTGCCGCCGTCGAGGGCTGCCCGGACGAGGGTGTCGATGGCGTCTCGTCGGGCCGCTGTGGGGTCGGTGGCGGTGCGGGCGAGGGTTTGGAGGGCGAGGTAGCCGTCGATGGCGGTGATGAATTCGTCGGGGACGGTGCAGCCGAGGCGGGTGGCTTCGGCGACCCAGCGGGGGGCGCCGCGGTCCTCGCTGATTCCGAACATGGGCTAGTCCTCGTCGTTTTCGGGGGTGGGGGTGAGGCCGAGTAGTTCGGCGGCGTGGCGGGTGGGGTGGTTGCGGCGGGTGGCTTGGTCGCGCATCCAGGTGTTCATGTCGCCGCGGAGGTCGAGGGCGACGGTGGTGTGGTCGACGTTCAGTTCGGCCGCGATCTGCCTCAACGACAGGCCTTGGTTGCGGAGTCGGCGGGCTTCGTTGGCGCGTTCGGCGCGGAGTTCCCGCATCTTCTCGCCGTAATTCACCATGTGTTGAATTATCCCACGGGGTTTTGACAATCCGGTGGAAGGCCGAACGGCTGACGGAGCATCAGTCGTTCGGCCGGGTGGGGACGAAGGTCCACAGCCCGTCCTCGTCCTCCAGGCCGGCGAGCGCCACCGGCGCCGACACCCGCTGATGGTCGACGCAGTACCGATCCGGCCCGGCCTTGTACCGGCGCGGGCAGCCCGGGACTGGGCAGCGCGGCACCGTGCCATCGGCGAACCGCCGGCAGGGGCAGGACATCTTCCGGCAGGGCTTGTAGCCCGAGCCGTCGTGCTCAATGTCGCGGTGGCCGCAGCGGCAGATCTCGGTGGTGTTGTCGGGCTTCATCTGAGCGCTCCATTCGAGAGGTGTTCGGGCGGGAGCAACGCCTGCCCCCCTATATAGAGGGGGGGGCAGCCGTGATTGCTCTGGTTCGTGATTGCCGTGATTGGTGCCGTGATTGTTTGACCTGCGGTTTCGCCGGAGTCGTGATTGCTCCGAGGCACCGTGATTGCCTGTCGCGGAAAAGGTGCCGTGATTGCTTCCGTGATTGCTCTACGCGGCATGTCGGGCCGCCCCGTAGGTCGTCCCGCCGGTGCCTGGTGTGCCGCCGCGGGCACCTTCTCCGGTCACCGTGAGGTGGCCCGCTCGGACGAGGGCTTCGAGCTTTCGACGCGCCTTCTCGACCTGGTTCCGGTCGGGCTTGTCGGTCTCGAACATGGCTATCGCGGTGAGCCGGGCGGTGAGCCTGCCCTGGTTCGCGATGGCGAGGGCGAGCAGGTCGGTGGAGTGGTAGATGTCGCTGCGGCCGGTGTGGTGGTCGTGGATGACCCGCATCGGCCCGATCGGTTCGGCGGGCTGTTTGAGATGGGACAGTTCGACGATCGCGTCACCGGGGGTGCCCCAGAGGAGGATGACGGAGCCGGCGCCGGCGGTGAGCCAGGTGGAGCCGTACACGTCGTCGAGGCTGTTCGGCTTGGCGTTCCCGGCTGACGCCTTGCGCTGGTGGTGGAGTTCGAGGACTTGGACGCCGGCGACGAGGGCGGCTTGCCTGGCCCGGTTGTAGCTGGCGCCGACTTCGTCGTCGGTGAGTCCGATCGCGGCGTCTTTCAGGGAGTCGACGACGATGGTGTCCGCGCCGGCGGCCTCCGCCATCTCGGTGAGGGTTTCGGGCCTCTTGGCGAGGTCGTACGGCGGTGGTCCTTCCCAGACGACGAGCCGGTCTTGGAGGACGTCCCGGTCGGTGTCGTTGTAGATCCGCCGGTGGGCGCGGGCGATCTGCCTGGGCCGGTCCATGGCGAGGTAGAGGACGCGCCGGCCGGGGGTGACGGGGAGGCCGAGGACGGTGGTGTCGAGGCCGAGTCTGGCGCGGATGAGCTGGGCGGCGAGGGTGGTTTTCCCGACGCCGGCGGGGCCGTTGAGCATGAGCGCTTCACCTTCGGCCCAGGCGATGGTGGTTCCTTCGCCCCAGATGGCGGGGATGTGGTTGGGGGTGTCGAGGATGAAGGCGGCGCCGGGTCGGAGGCGTGCCCGGATCGGGTCGACACTGGCGACTGGCACAAATGTTCCAGTCGAATCCGACGCCCCGTCACTTCCCGAGACGCTGGTCGCGGTGGCCGGCTCGGTGGCGCCGGGGTCGGCGCGCTTGGGGACTTGGCGGGGGGTCCGCCGGCCGGCGGCGAGGCCGCCCGTGCCGTCGTCACGCAGGACCAGCCGGATCTCCTTTTCGGGGAGTCCGCAGGCGCGCGCAGCGACTTCGAGTTGCCGCCGCGCGGTGGCTTCGGTGAGGTGGCCGGAGCCGATGAGCTGCCCCATCGCGTAGGCGGCGTCGTTGAGCGCGACGTTCCGTCCGCTGTCGGGGGGCATGACGGCGATGTCGCGGCATTCGGCCATGAGAGCGGCGAGGCCGTAGGGGGTGTCTTCGCCTGGTCCGGCGACGGCGAGCGGCGCGGGTGTGGGCGGGGGTTGGTGTTTCCCGTCGTGTTCGTAGACGTTTTGGAGGAAGCTCACGCCGCCTCCCCGGGGTGTCGGGGGTGGAGGCGGAACCGGTGTCCGGTGTGGGCGCAGGCGCGGGTCACGGCCCCGTCGAACAGTCGGAAGTAGTCCGTGTAGTAGACGTGGCCGAGGTTGCAGTGCGGGCAGCGTGGGACGATCGCGAGCCAGCGTTGCCGGCCGGGTGCGGGCGGCGAGGGAAGCACGATGACGGTCGGCAGCGGGTTATGCTGGGCGTGGTTTTCGCCGACCACCTTCGCCGCCCGGTTCCGCGCCGGGCGGCTTCGGCTTCTCCGGGCTGGATGACGGGCCGTGGTCATGCGGCGTCACCGCCAGCGGCGCGGACGGTCGGCACCGGCTCGGCGAGGCGTTCGACCTCGGCGGCGTCGACACGCATCAGTCGGCCGACCTTGTAGCCGGTCAGCTTGCCGCGGTGGATGAACGACCGGACGGTCTGGGCGTGGACGCCCAGGTATTCGGCGGCGTCATCGACGCTGACGAGGTGGCGGTGGAACGGGCTGGGCTGGCGGCGCTTGGTGGCGGGCATGGTGAGTTCCTCTCGGATATGACGTGCGGGAACGTCGACTCACCAAGCGTCGCGAATGTGAATCTCCCCACGTTGTCCTGAGTTGCCCGTTCTGCCGATATCGGCAGAACGGGCAGGCTCCCTGTGGCACGGGGGTGGCACGGAAAGCAGAAGAGCCACCCGAAGGTGGCTCTGACCTGCATCTTCAATGCGTGGGCGCAACAGGGATCGAACCTGTGACCACCGCCTTGTAAGGGCGGCGCTCTACCGCTGAGCTATACGCCCGTGCCGCGGGATCATCCCACGAACTGGGCCAGGGCCTCGTGGTAGAGCTCGTGATTGCGGGGCCGCCCGATGTCGCTGAGCGTCCGCCAGACGACGACGCCCTCGCTGTCGATGAGGAACGAGCCCCGGGTCGCGACGCCGGCGTTGTCGTCGAACACGCCGTAGGCCTGGGCGACCTCGCCGTGCGGCCAGAAGTCGGAGAGCAGCGGGAACTTCAGCCCGTCGCGGTCCGCGAACACGCGCTGGGTGTAGGGCGAGTCGACCGAGCAGCCCAGGACCTGGACCTTGTCGTTCTGGAAGTGCTCGATGTCGGCCTGCAGCAGCGTCAGCTCGCCGGCGCACACGCCGGTGAACGCCAGCGGGTAGAAGACGAGCAGCACCGCCTTGGGCCGGTGCTCCGCCAGCGTGATCACGACGTTGTGCTGGTCGCGAAGTGCGAAGTCAGGGGCCTTCGCGCCGATCTCGATCGCCACGGCACCAACCTACGGGTCAGCGCTTGCGGGCGGCCTTGGGGGTCACCAGACGGGTGCCCGACCAGTCGGGCGCCGCGGCGATGCTGCTGGTCTGCGACAGGCCCGCGGTCGGGGCCGCCTCGCCGATGTCGGAGGGCTCGACGTGGCCGGGCCGGCCCGACTTCGGCGTCAGCAGCCAGACCACACCCCCGTCCACGAGGGAGGCCAGGGAGTCGACGAGGGCGTCCACCAGGTCACCGTCGCCCTCGCGCCACCACAGGAGGACGGCGTCGACGGTTTCCTCGTAGTCCTCGTCGACCAGGTCGTTACCGGTCACGTCCTCGATCGCGTCGCGGAGGTCGAAGTCGACGTCGTCGTCGTAACCGATCTCCTGGACGACCTGACCCGAGGCGAAGCCCAGCCGCGAGATGGTCGCGGCCGCGCCCTCGGCGCTGGCGCCCAACGTATGTCTCCTGTTCCTCGTGTGCCCCACTGAGGTGGTTGGCGGGTAGTTCATCCGGTTCAAGGCCCACCGCGCAAGTACCCCCGCCGGTGGTGTGGACAGCGATCGAGACACAGCTCACGCCCGAAACGCCCGGTTTACCGGGGGGTAGCGATGCACGAAACGATCTCCGGGACAACGATGGAGGGGACACCCCGGCACCGCAGGGGGTGGCCTCGGAAGAAAAGGACCTCCGCCGTGACATCAGGACGCGAACGGTTCTCCGTCATCAGCGACGGGCTGCCCACCCAGCTGCCCGACGTCGACCCCGAGGAGACGCGCGAGTGGCTGCAGTCGCTCGACGCCGTCATCGACGGCGGCGGCCAGGCCCGCGCCCGCTACCTGATGCTGCGCCTGCTCGAACGCGCCCGGGAGCGACAGGTCGGCGTCCCCGGTCTGCGCAGCACCGACTACATCAACACGATCTCGACCGAGAACGAGCCGTGGTTCCCCGGCGACGAGGACGTCGAGCGCCGGATCCGCGCGTTCATCCGCTGGAACGCGGCCGTCATGGTGTCGCGCGCGAACCGCCCGGGCATCGGCGTCGGCGGCCACATCGCGACCTACGCGTCGGCGGCCTCGCTCTACGACGTCGGCTTCAACCACTTCTTCCGCGGCAAGGCCGGCGGCGAGTCCGGCGACCAGGTCTTCATCCAGGGTCACGCCTCCCCCGGCATCTACGCCCGCGCATTCCTCGAGGGTCGCCTGTCCGCGGACCAGCTCGACGGCTTCCGACAGGAGCTGACCTCCCCGGTCGGCGGTCTGCCGTCCTACCCGCACCCGCGGCTGATGCCGGACTTCTGGGAGTTCCCGACGGTCTCCATGGGTCTCGGCCCGCTGCACGCGATCTACCAGGCCCGGTTCAACCGCTATCTGTTCAACCGTCAGATCAAGGACACCTCGCGGTCGCACGTGTGGGCGTTCCTCGGCGACGGTGAGATGGACGAGGTCGAGTCGCTCGGCGCGATCGGCGTCGCGGCCCGCGAGGAGCTCGACAACCTCACCTTCGTCGTCAACTGCAACCTGCAGCGGCTCGACGGCCCGGTGCGTGGCAACGGCAAGATCATCCAGGAACTGGAGAGCTACTTCCGCGGCGCGGGCTGGAACGTCATCAAGGTCGTCTGGGGCCGGGACTGGGACCCGCTGCTCGCGCGGGACGTCGACGGCGTCCTCGTCAACGCCATGAACACCACCCCGGACGGGCAGTTCCAGACCTACACGACCGAGTCCGGCGCCTACATCCGCGAGAACTTCTTCGGCCGCGACCCGCGGCTGCGCAAGATGGTCCAGAACATGACCGACGAGCAACTCACGAAGCTCTCGCGAGGTGGGCACGACTACCGCAAGGTCTACGCGGCGTTCAAGGCCGCGCGCGAGCACGTCGGGCAGCCGACGGTGATCCTCGCCCACACCATCAAGGGCTGGACGCTCAAGAGCTTCGAGGCGCGCAACGCGACGCACCAGATGAAGAAGCTGACCAAGGACGACCTCAAGGAGTTCCGCGACCGGCTGCACCTGCCGATCTCGGACGCCGCGCTCGAGGCCGACCTGCCCCCGTACTTCCACCCCGGCGAGAACTCGGACGAGATCAACTACCTGCTCGAGCGCCGCCGGGCCCTCGGCGGGTTCCTGCCCTCCCGCACGGTCCGGGCCAAGCCGCTCAAGCTGCCCGGCGCGGCCGCGTTCACCCAGATGGAGAAGGGCTCGGGCAAGCAGCCGGTCGCGACGACGATGGCGTTCGTCCGGCTGATCCGTGACCTGATCAAGGACCCGGAGATCGGCCACCGCTTCGTGCCGATCATCCCGGACGAGGCGCGCACCTTCGGGCTGGACTCGATCTTCCCGACCGCGAAGATCTACTCGCCCCACGGCCAGAACTACGACGCCGTCGACCGCGAACTTCTGTTGTCCTACAAGGAATCGACGCAGGGTCAGATCCTGCACGAGGGCATCAGCGAGGCCGGCGCGATGGGCTCGGTCGTCGCCGCGGGCACGTCGTACGCGACGCACGGCGAGCACATGATTCCCGTCTACATCTTCTACTCGATGTTCGGGTTCCAGCGGACCGGCGACGCCATCTGGGCCTTCGCGGACCAGCTCGGCCGCGGGTTCCTGATCGGCGCCACCGCGGGCCGCACCACGCTGAACGGCGAGGGCCTGCAGCACGAGGACGGACACTCGCTGTTGCTCGCCTCGACGAACCCGGCGTGCGTGGCCTACGACCCGGCGTTCGGGTTCGAGGTCGGCCACATCGTGCAGGCCGGGCTCAAGCGCATGTACGGCTCGTCGGTCGCCCACCCGCACGGCGAGGACGTCTTCTACTACCTGACGGTCTACAACGAGCCGTACGTGCAGCCGGCGCAGCCCGCCGGCCTCGACGTCGACGCGCTGCTGCGCGGCATGTACCGGTACGCGCCGGCGCCCGAGGTGGCGAACGGCGCCCCGCGCGCCCAGCTCCTGGCGTCCGGTCCGGCGATGCAGTGGGCCCTCGAAGCCCAGGCCCGCCTCGCCTCCGAGTGGGGCGTCGGCGCCGACGTCTGGTCGGTGACCTCGTGGTCGGAGCTGCGCCGCGACGGCATGGCGTGCGAGGAGCACAATCTTCTTCACCCGGACAGCGAGCCGCTCGTCCCGCACGTGACGCGGTCGCTGACCGGCGCCCCCGGCCCGGTCGTCGCGGTCAGCGACTGGATGAAGGCCGTCCCGGACCAGATCGCGCGGTGGGTCCCCAGCGACTTCATCTCGCTCGGGACCGACGGCTGGGGCCGCTCCGACACGCGGGCCGCGCTGCGCCGCCACTTCCGTGTCGACGCCCAGTCGATCGTCGTCCGGACCCTCGCCGAGCTCGCTGCCCGCCGGGAGATCGAGCCCGACACCGTCCGCAAGGCGCTCGACGCCTACCGGCTCACCGACGTCACCGCCACCACCGCCGCGGAGGCCGGCGGGGAGACCTGAGCCGGCGGGCTCAGTCGCAGTCCTCGGCGAACGGGGCGCAGCCGACCTTGCCGCCGGCGGCGCGCCACTGCTTGAGGTTCGCCGGCCGGAGCCGGTCGGCGAACCGGCGCATCGCGTCGACCGACTCGCTGCCCTGCAGCTCGAGCGTCCAGCCCTCGCCCCAGGCGATCCGGACGACCCCGGCGCCGCCGTCGCCCGCCTGCCCCCACGTCGCCGACCGGCCGCGGATCTCGCCGGACCCGGCGGCGGTGAGCGGCTCGCGGTCGTCCAGGTCGGCGAGGCCGAACCGGCGCAGAGTCACGCTGAGGTACGCCGACTCCGCCGGGTCGGGTCCGTCCCACTCGGCGAACCAGACCAGGCCCGGGGTCGCCTCGCCGAACATCTCGAGTCCCTCGGCGCTCGGCAGGACGGCCTCGCTGAACTGCCACCCCGGGCCCGGGACGTTGTCCGGGAACAGCGCGAACGGCACGTCCTTCGGCGACAGCGTCGGCGTCGGGGACGGCAGGACCGCCCCGGAGACCGTCTGCCGCGGGGTCGCGATCTGCGAGTCACCTGACGAGCACCCCGTCAGCAGCAGCGCGACACCCCACGCTCCCGCGCCCAGCCGCCTCATGATCATCCGGCCATCCAACCCGATCCGGCCCCGGCGGACCCCGCCGTCCGCTCCCGACCCCCTGCTCATGCATGAGCGGACGGTCGATCTCGCGCCCGATCGCGTCCGATTTTCGACCTCCTGCTCATGCATGAGCAGGAGGCGGGGGGCGGGGACAATTCGTCGCGAAACACCATTCGTCACATGAGTCCCTTGAAGCACTTTGGTCTCTTTGGCCTCTAGGCTGAACGGGTTCCACCCCGTCCAGCGAAAGGCACCCTGCGCCCATGTCCCGCCAGCAGCGGGTCGTCCGGACCGCCGCCGCGACTCGGCGGGACCGGGCGGTCACCGTTCTCGCCGCGCTGCTGCTTGCCGCGATGGGGCTCGCCGCCGTCCTCGTCGGGCCCCGGGCCGAGGCCGACCAGGCCCCGACGGCCGAGCCGGCGTACGCGCCGGCCGCGTCCTCCTCGCCCAACCCGGGGCCGGCCTACCCGGCCGCGGCCACCGCGACGCGGTACCGGGGACTCGCCTTCGACGTCTGCACCGCGCCCTCACGCCGGGCCTTGGAGGCCTGGCGTTCCTCCCCGTACGGCGCGGTCGGGATCTACCTGAGCGGACGCAACCGGGCCTGCGCGCAGCCGGAGCTCACGGCGGCCTGGGTGCGGGACGTCAGCGCGATGGGCTGGAAGCTGCTGCCGATCAACATGGGCCTGCAGGCGCCGTGCCGGGAGAACAAGCGCAAGAAGCCGATGAAGCCGGCCTCCGCGGCCGCGTCCGGGCGCCGGGAGGCGACGGAGGCAGTCGTCGCCGCGAAGAACCTCGGCCTGCTCCCCGGCACGCCGATCTACGCCGACATCGAGCCCTACGACTCGAGCAAGGCGCGCTGCGTGAAGGCCGTCGCGTCCTACGTGAGCGCCTGGACGCGCGAACTGCATCGCCACGGCTACCTGTCCGGGCTGTACGGCGCGCTGTCCTCCGGGCTCGCCGACGCGGCCAAGCGCTACAACTCGAAGACCGACGCCCGCCCCGACGCCG
Source organism: Sporichthya brevicatena (assembly GCF_039525035.1). Taxonomy (NCBI): domain Bacteria; kingdom Bacillati; phylum Actinomycetota; class Actinomycetes; order Sporichthyales; family Sporichthyaceae; genus Sporichthya; species Sporichthya brevicatena. The sequence continues at coordinate 20,146 of NZ_BAAAHE010000063.1, read as the reverse complement.
TGTGGGTCGCGCGCTGGGACCGCTCGCAGCGGCTGACCGGCTGGGCCGGGGTTCCGAACAACCGGTGGTCGACCTCGCAGCGCGTGAAGCAGTACCGCGGGGACCACGCCGAGACGCATGGCGGCGTCCGGATGGTCGTCGACTCCGACTCGGTCGACGCGCCGGTCGCCACGGTGGCGCGCACGTACCCGGTCACGAGCGTCTCGACGCTGAACTTCCGCCGCTCCCCCGGCACCTCGGCCGAGGTCGTCGGCTCCGCCGAACCCGGCGCCGAGGTCGCGGTGGTGTGCCAGGTCGCCGGCCCCGAGATCGAGGGCTCGCGGGTCTGGGACAAGCTCGTCGACGGCAGCTACGTCTCCGACGCCTACGTCGGCGGCGGAGCGCGCAAGCCGCTCCCGGCCTGCAGCTACCCGGTGCAGGTCCTGACCTCCGGCGGCGCGTTCACTCGCACCGGCCCGGCGGAGACGACGCCGACGGCCGCGAAGCTCCCGCTCGGCGCGCTGGCCTGGATCTCCTGCCGCGAGGGCACCTGGGTTCAGCTCCACAACGGTCTGTACCTGAACCGCCGGCACCTCGCGGCGTACACGGCACCGCTGCCGAACTGCTGATCCGCCCGCAGGACTGACGCTGTCTCAGGACCGGCGGCGGGTCCACTCCAGCAGGGTGTCCAGGTTCCAGGTGTTGACGATCTGATCCGGGCTCAGACCCATCTCCGTCGCGCGGACGCAACCGTGGGGCTGCCAGTCGAGCTGGCCAGGCGCGTGGGCGTCGGAGTCGATCGAGAAACGGCATCCGGCCTCGACCGCCATCGCGATCAGTCGCTTGGGCGGATCGAGCCGTTCGGGGCGGGAGTTGATCTCCACCGCCACGTCGAACCGCGCGCAGGCGGCGAAGACGAGTTCGGCGTCGAACTCCGACTCCGGGCGGCCGCCCCGTCCCCCGCGCTTGCCGTCGGGATCGCGCTTCACGATGCGGCCGGTGCAGTGGCCGAGGACGTCGACGTGCGGGTTCGCGACGGCGTTCACCATCCGCCGGGTCATCGAGTCGGCGTCCATCTTGAGCTTGGAGTGGACACTCGCGACGACGACGTCGAGCCGCGCGAGCAGATCGGCGTCCTGGTCGAGCGACCCGTCGTCGAGGATGTCGACCTCGATCCCGGTCAGCAGCCGGAACGGCGCCAGCCGCTCGTTGATCTCGGCGACCACGTCGAGCTGGCGCAGCAGGCGCTCGCGGGAGAGCCCGTTCGCAACCGTCAGCCGCGGCGAGTGGTCGGTGAGGACCAGGTACTCGTGGCCGATGACGTCCGCGGCGGTGCGGGCCATCTCCTCGATCGGGCTGCCGCCGTCCGACCAGTCGGAGTGGCTGTGCAGGTCGCCCTTGAGCGCCGCGCGGATCGCCTCTCCCCCGGGCGCGACCGACGCCGGTGACTCGGCCGCGAGCTTGCGCAGGTAGGCCGGCACGGTGCCGGCGAGCGACTCCTCGACCACGGTCGCCGTGGTGTCGCCGATGCCCTTGAGCTCCTTCAGCGTCCCGGCGGTGACGCGGGCCTCCAGCTCGCCCTCGGGCAGGTCGGCGAGCACCGCGGCGGCGTTGCGGAACGCCTTCACGCGGTGGGTCGGGGCGTGACCGCGCTCCAGCAGGAACGCGATCGAGTCCAGGTCCCCGAGCGGGTCGCGGCTCTCACTCATCCCGGAGATCTTCCCCGAGATCCACCCGAACCGCGCCGATCGTGCCGCCTAGGCTGCGGTCCATGTCGCCACCCCGGGCGAGCGCCGTCCACGCCGAGCACGAGGCGACGGTCCGGCGGGTCGAGCAGGCCGCCGGCCAGATCTCCGCGGCCGCCGTGGACGCGATGAACTCCCAGCTCCTCTGGTACCGCGAGCTGCCCGCGGAGCGGCGGTCGCTGATCGGGCTGATCGTGACCGCCGGCCTGACGTCGTTCACGAGCTGGCTGCGGGACCCCGAGGCGGGCGCGCAGCTGCCCACCGACGTCTTCGCCGCCGCGCCGCCGGAGATGGCCCGCGCGGTGTCCCTGCCGCAGACCGTCGAGCTCGTCCGGCTCACCGTCGAGGTGCTGGAGCGCCAGGTCGACGACCTCGCCGCGCCCGGCGAGGCGGACTGGCTGCGCACCGCCGTGCTCCGCTACTCCCGCGAGCTCGCGTTCGCCGCCGCGCAGGTGTACGCCACGGCCGCCGAGGCCCGCGGCGCCTGGGACGCCCGGCTGGAGGCGCTGATCGTCGACGCCGTCCTGCGCGGCGAGCCCGACGAGGCGCTGAACTCCCGCGCCGCCGCGGTGGGCTGGTCGCACCCCGGCCCGGTCACCGTCGCCGCCGGGCTCAGCCCGGACGGCGATCCGGCCGACGTCGTTCGCGCGGTCCAGCGCGCGGCCCGGCACGCCGACCTCGACGTGCTCGTCGGTGTGCAGGGCGAGCGACTGCTCGTGATCCTCGGCGGCGTCACGGACCTCCGCGCCGCCGGGCGCGCGGTCGTCGACCGCTTCGGGCCGGGCCCGGTCGTCGTCGGACCGCTGGTGCCGGACCTCGGGTCCGCGACGGGGTCCGCCGCGGCCGCACTGTCGGGGCTGCGCGCCGTCGCTGCGTGGCCCGCCGCCCCGCGCCCGGTCGAGGCCGACGACCTCCTGCCCGAGCGCGCCCTCGCCGGCGACGCCGCCGCCCGCCGCGCCCTGGTGGAGGACTTCTACGAACCGCTCGCGACCGCGGGCTCGTCGATCCTCGAGACCGTCGGGACCTTCCTCGAGCTCGCCGGGTCCCTGGAGGCCACCGCCCGGGCGTTGTTCGTCCACCCCAACACCGTCCGGTACCGGCTCCGCCGCGCTGCCGAGATCACCGGCGCCGTCCCCGGCACCGCCCGCGGCGCCTACGCCCTCCGCCTCGCCCTCACCCTCGGCCGCCTCCCCTGACCGCCAGGCGAAACAGTCAGCCCTGACGTGAAGAAGGGGTGACACCCCTTACTGCGGAGTAGGGGGTGACACCCCTTACTGCGGAGTAAGGGGTGTCACCCTTTTTCGACCGACGGTTGTAGGACGTGTACAAAGGCCCGCAAAGCGCGTTGGCCCCGGCCGCAGGGGCGCGCACCTGCCCGAAGAGCACAAGGTGGACCCATGCTGGCGATCGTCGCCCCCGGTCAGGGGGCCCAGACCCCCGGCTTCCTCGAGCCCTGGCTGGAGCTCCCCGCGTTCGCCGCGCGGCTGGGTGCCTGGTCGGAGGTCGCGCAGATCGACCTGATCGAGCTCGGCACCAAGGGTGACGCGGAGCAGATCAAGGACACCGCGGTCGCGCAGCCGCTGCTCGTCGCGGCCGGTCTGGCCTCGCTCGCCGAGCTCCTCGGCACCCCCGCCGACGCCGACCCCGTCGCGGACGCCGCAGGCGTCCTGGCCGGGCACAGCGTCGGTGAACTGACCGCGACGGCCGCGGCCGGCGTGCTGTCCGCCGAGGCCGCGATGACCTTCGTCGCCGCGCGGGGGCGCGGGATGGCCGAGGCGTCCGCGGTCACCCCGACCGGCATGACGGCCGTCCTCGGCGGCGACCGGGACGCCGTCCTCGCCAAGCTCGCCGAGCACGGGCTCACCCCCGCGAACGACAACGGCGCCGGCCAGATCGTCGCCGCCGGGACGCTGGAGCAGCTCGCCGCCCTCGCCGCGGACGGGCCGGAGAAGGCGCGGCTGATCCCGCTCTCGGTCGCCGGGGCGTTCCACACCACGCACATGGCGCCCGCGGTCGAGCAGCTCGCGGCCCTCGCCGCCGGTCTCACGCCCGCGGACCCGGTCACGAAGCTGCTCTCGAACGCCGACGGACAGGCCGTCGCGACCGGCGCCGAGGTGCTCGACCGCCTGGTCAAGCAGGTCAGTAACCCGGTGCGCTGGGACCTGTGCATGGAGTCGATGCTGAGCCTGAACGTGACGGGCATCATCGAGCTTCTGCCTGGTGGGACGCTCGTCGGCCTCGCCAAGCGCGGCATGCGCGGCGTAGCGTCCGTAGCTGTGAAGACCCCGAACGACCTGGCCGCAGCCCGGGACCTGCTTCCGTGACGGGCCCGATCCGGCCGTCCACCGGCGCCGCGCACACCCGGCTCTACAGCGTCGGGGGCTACCGGCCCGCGCGCCTGGTGACCAACGCCGAGATCTGCGAGCACATCGACTCCACCGACGAGTGGATCCGGACGCGCTCCGGCATCGCCACCCGGCGCTTCGCCGCGCCCGGCGAGACGATCCAGGACATGTCGGTGGCCGCGGGCGGGAAGGCCATCGCCGCGGCGGGCATCGCGCCCGAGCAGGTCAGCGCCGTCATCGTCGCCTCGTGCACGACGATCGTGCAGATCCCGGCGGCCGGCCCGGAGGTCGCGCACCGCCTCGGCGCGACGAACGCCGCCGCCTTCGACCTCAACATCGCCTGCGCCGGGTTCTGCCACGGCGTCGCGCTCGGCTCGGACATGATCCGCGGCGGCAGCGCGGAGTACGTCCTCGTCATCGGCACCGAGAAGTTCAGCGACGTCGTCGACCCGACCGACCGCAGCATCGCGTTCATCTTCGGCGACGGCTCGGGCGCTGCGGTGATCGGTCCGTCCGACGTCCCGGGCATCGGCCCGGTCGTCTGGGGGGCCGACGGCAGCCAGGCCTCGGCGATCGAGATGAACGCCGACTGGGTCACCAAGGCCACCGCCGGTGAGCGCGCCTTCCTCCAGATGAACGGCCAGCAGGTCTTCCGGTGGGCCGCCTACGAGATGGCCCCGGTCGCGCGTCGCGCCGTCGAGGTCGCCGGGCTGACGTTCGACGACATCGACGCGTTCATCCCCCACCAGGCCAACATGCGGATCACCGACGCGATGGTGCGGGCGCTCAAGCTGCCCTCGCACATCGCGATCGCCCGGGACATCGCCGACTCCGGCAACACCTCGGCGGCCTCGGTCCCCCTGGCGATGGAGACGATGCTCGAGCGCGGCGAGATCGCGAGCGGCGCCACCGCGCTGCTCGTCGGATTCGGCGCCGGCCTGAGCTTCGCCGCCCAGGTGGTGACCATCCCCTGATCCGGTCGCACCCCGACACGGCCCTACGCTGACCTGGTCGGCCGTGCCGGCACCGGTAGTTCCCCCAGCCCACCCGATCACCGCAGAACGACAGGAGAGCACCGCATGGCATCCGAGGACGAGATCATCGCCGGCCTGGGCGAGATCGTGAACGAGATCGTCGGCATCCCGGCGGAGGACGTGCAGCCGGACAAGGCCTTCATCGAGGACCTGGACATCGACTCGCTGTCGATGGTCGAGGTCGTCGTCGCGGCCGAGGAGCGCTTCGGCGTCAAGATCCCGGACGACGAGGTCAAGAAGCTCGTCACGGTGGGCGACGCGGTGTCCTACATCGCGTCGAACGCCTGATCGTCGTTCGCTGATCGGGTTCTGAACCGGAGAGGGTGGAGTAGCGCATGAGCACACGGACCGTCGTGGTCACCGGAGTCGGGGCGACCACGCCCCTGGGTGGCGACGCGCGGACGACGTGGTCCGCGCTGCTCGCCGGACGCTCCGGTGTCCGTTCGTTGACCGAGGAGTGGGCCGCCGACCTGCCGGTGCAGATCGCCGCGCGGGTCGCGGTCGACCCCTCCGAGGTCATGGACCGCGTCCAGGCCCGGCGCCTCGACCGCGGTGGGCAGATGGCCGTGATCGCCGCCCGCGATGCGTGGGCGGACGCGGGCGGCGACGACGTCGGCGTCGAGCCCGAGCGGCTCGGCGTCGTGGTCGCCTCCGGCATCGGCGGCATCACCACGCTGCTCTCCGCGTACGACACCCTGAACGCCAAGGGCGCGCGCTTCGTCTCGCCGCTCGCGATCCCGATGCTGATGCCGAACGGCCCGGCCGCCGCGATCGGCCTCGAGCGGACCGCGCGGGCCGGCGTGCACACGCCGGTCTCAGCCTGTGCGTCCGGCGCCGAGGCGATCGCCATGGGCGCGGACATGATCCGCACCGGCCGCGCGGACGTCGTCCTCGCCGGCGGCACCGAGGCCTGCATCCACCCGCTGCCGATGGCCGCCTTCGCCGCCATGAAGGCGATGTCGACCCGCAACGACGAGCCGGAGCGGGCCTCGCGTCCCTACGACAAGGCGCGCGACGGCTTCGTCCTCGGTGAGGGTTCCGGCGTGATCGTGCTGGAGTCCGAGGAGCACGCGCGCGCCCGCGGCGCCCGCATCTACTGCGCCGTCGCCGGCGCGGGCATGAGCTCCGACGCCCACCACATCGCACAGCCCGAGCCCGACGGCGCCGGCGTCACCCGCGCCCTGCAGTTCGCGCTCGAGAACTCCGGCATCACCGCGGCCGACCTCAAGCACGTCAACGCCCACGCGACGTCCACGCCGCTCGGTGACGTCGCCGAGATCCTCGCCCTGCGCAAGGTCCTCGGCTCCGCGCTCGACTCGGTCGCGGTCTCCGCCACCAAGTCGATGACCGGTCACCTCCTCGGCGCCGCCGGTGCCGTCGAGGGCGTCGCGACCGTCCTCGCCGTCGCGGAGCGCAAGGCCCCGCCGACGATCAACGTCGACGACCCCGACGACGACGCCGACATCGACATCGTCCGCGTCGAGCCCCGGGACCTCCCGTCCGGCCCGATCGCGGCGCTGAACAACTCCTTCGGCTTCGGCGGCCACAACATCTGCGTGGTCTTCACCTCGGTCTGAGGCCGCCGCCGTCCTGCGGGATGACGTCCCGCAGCACCGCCCTGTCAGCCCGCAGCCGGGCTGACACCCCCACCCTGCGGGACGTCATCCCGCAGGGGTCAGCCGACCGGCAGGGGTCAGCCGACCTGGTGCAGCCAGCGGACGGGGGCGCCGTCGCCGGCGTAGCGGAAGGGCTCGAGCTCGTCGTCCCAGGGCTGACCCAGCATCAGGTCGATCTCGTCGGCGAGGTCGCAGTCCTCGGTCTCGCGGGCACGGTTCATCGCGGCGCGGAGCCGGTCCTCGGGGATCATGATGTCCCCGTGCACGCCGATGACGGCGTGGAACATGCCCAGGCTCGGGGTGCAGCTGTAGCGCGCACCCTCGTGGCCGGCCACGGGCTCCTCGGTCACCTCGTAGCGCAGCTGATTCCAGCCACGCAGCGCGGAGGCCAGGGCGGCCCCGGTACCGCGCTCTCCCTGCCAGGACAGCTCGGCTCGCCACTGCGACGGCGCGGCCGGTTGCGGCGTCCAGTCGAAGTTCACCGAGACGCCGAGAACTCCCGCCACGGCCCATTCGACGTGCGGGCACATGGCGGACTGAGCGGAGTGGATGTACAGCACTCCACGAGTGGTCGTCACGTGTTTCCTCCTGGCTGGACTCGGCTCGAGATACGCCTTCCCCTGCGGTCTCGACGTGCCAGTTCGGGAAGAACAGATGACGCCGATGTCATTTTGCCTGACATCGGGACCAAGATCGCAACTCCCCCGCGGCGTGTCGGCCGGTGGATGTCGCGAATTCCCAGGTGAGCGACCGGGTCAGCCCCGTGAAAAGACGTACTAGGCCGCCGCGTGCGAGCGGGGACGACGACCGCCGGGGAGCAGCGGGCGGGGCCCGTTCAGGTCCTCGTTGTAGCGGTCGAGCCAGGCCGGGAACTCGGACGCCGGCATCGGGCGCGAGATGTGGTAGCCCTGCGCCTGGCCGACGCCGAGCTCCTGGAGCCGGCCAAAGGTCTCCTGGTCCTCCACACCCTCGGCGACGGTCTGCATGCCGATGTTGCGGGCGAGGTCGGCGACCGACCGGACGATCATGAGCACGCGCGGGTCGGTCTCGATGCGCGAGGTGAACTCGCGGTCGATCTTGATCTCGTTGACCGGCAGGCGGCGCAGGTACGCCAGCGACGAGTAGCCGGTGCCGAAGTCGTCGATCGAGAGCCGGACGCCGAGCGCGTTCAGCCGGACCAGGACGTCGAGCGCCTGCGGGCTGTCGGCCATCAGGGAGGTCTCGGTGATCTCCAGCGTCAGCAGGTGCGCGGGGACGTCGTGCCGGGCGAGCACCGCGGAGACGGTCTCGGCGAACGAGGTGTCGCGCAGGCTGCGCGGCGAGACGTTCACCGCGACGCCGGCCTGGATGCCGCGCCGCAGCCACGCCGAGCACGCGGAGAGGGAGGAGTCGAGCATCGCCTCGGTCAGCGCGCCGATCATGCCGTTGGCCTCGGCGACGGGCAGGAACTCGTGCGGGCCACGGACACCGTCCGCGTGCCGCCAGCGGGCCAGGGCCTCGACACCGACGATCGAGCCGTCGACCAGCGAGGCCTTGGGCTGGACCCAGGCCTCGATGCCGCCGTCCTTGATCGCGGAGCGGAGCTCGCCGACCAGCGCCAGCCGGCTCGGGTTGGCGGCCTCCTGCAGGCCCTCGTCGTAGAAGCGGACGCCGCCGCCGTTGGCCTTGGCCGCGTACATCGCGACGTCGGCGCGCTTGAGCAGGCCGGACACGTCCTCGCCGTGCAGCGGGGCCATCGCGACACCGATCGAGGCGGAGACCTCGACCGAGACACCGTCCAGACGCATCGGGGCCGAGAGCGAGTCGACCATGGCCTGCGCCAGCGCGGAGGCCTCGTCCGGGCCGGCGACGTCGGTGAGCAGAACCGCGAACTCGTCACCGCCGAGCCGGGCGACCAGCGTCCGGCCCGATCCTTCAGAGCCCTCGGCGACCTCGACGAACTGGCGCGCGACGTCCCGGAGAAGTTGGTCGCCGTGCTGGTGGCCGAGGGTGTCGTTGACCTCCTTGAAGCCGTTGAGGTCGCTGATCATCACCGCGCAGCCGACCGAGGTGCCGAGGCGGACGGCCGCGATCGCGGCGTCGAGCTCCTGCTGCAGCAGGTGGCGGTTGGGCAGGCCGGTCAGGGTGTCGTGGTGCGCCTCGTGCGAGAGGCGGGCGATCAGCGAGCCGGACTTCAGCGCGACACCGGCGTGGTTCGCGACGGTCTCCAGCAGGCGGACGTCGCCGGCGTCGAAGCCGCGGACCTCGCCGAGGCGGTTGCCGACCGAGAGCGTGCCGACGATGACGCCGTCCATGTGCAGCGGGACGACGATGGCCTCGCGCAGGCCGTGCTCGGCCAGGTACTCCTTCTCGGCCGCGTCCTTGGTGGTGCGGGCGAGCAGGACCGAGCGGCGCTCGCGGCGCACGCGCGCCACGACCGGGTCGGCGTCGACGACGGTGTGCCCGACCTCGGCGACGGCCTCCTTGTGGACGCCGTCGGGCAGCAGGCTCATCCGGGCCGGGGCCAGGGCGCCCGGGAAGTCGAAGGACAGGAACTCGGCGCGGTCGCTGCGCAGCAGCTGACGGGCCTGGGCCAGGACCGAGCGCAGGACGGTGTCGACGTCGTGCGCGCCGGAGACGACCTCGGAGAAGTGGTACAGCTGCTCGAGGCTCTCGTGGCGCTCCCGCAGCGAGGCGTAGGCGCGGTACCCGAGCAGCAGCAGGGCACCGGCGGCCTCGACGAGGAACGCGCTGCGGACGTCGTAGGTGACCGCGGTGGCGGCGACCAGGCCGACGGTGCCGACGGCGGCGGCCAGGGTGCCGGCGCTCGCGACCTCGCGGGCCATGCGGGAGATCTTGATGCGGCCCTCGTAGCAGGCGATCGCCATCGTGGTGATCGTCGCGTCGAACGACCCGGCGGCGACCAGCGCGGCGAAGGCGGCGGCCCACGCCTGGGGACCGGCCTCCTGGCCGTTGAAGGCCAGCGACCAGATCGTCAGGGCCAGCGCGCCGGAGGCGAAGACCAGGGCGGTGTTGAACGCGACCTTGATCGGGGCCTGGCGGCGGTGGAAGACGAAGATGAGCAGCGAACCGACGACGCGGCCGACGAGCAGGCCCTCCGGACCGGCCATGAACAGGCCGACGACCAGCGGGATCTCCGAGAGCGAGACCGTCTGCGCCTCACGCCGGATCTGGATGTGCAGCACGACCATCTCGGCGACGGCGAACATCAGGACCATCGCCCACCACGGCAGGTGGGTCGGGCCGGGCGCCTTGTTCTCCAGCGCCGGCGTCCACATCAGCATCGCGGTGCCGGCGGCGACCAGGAAGACGATGAGGCCGAGGATCCGTGTCCCCCGGGCGGTCAGCAGAGCCACCAGACCACGGCGCGAGGCGCCCTTGCGGTCCATTGCCCTGCTTCCGCTCACTGCCAGTCTCCTCCGGCGAAGTCCGTACCTGCCCAGGTACGCCCAGCCCATGAGACGCCGGCCCAGGTGCGTCCGTTCCACGTTCCACCGGCCCAAGTCCGGCCATTCCAGGACCCATCCGCCCAAGTCCGGCCGGCCCAGGTCCGTCCGGCCCAGGTGCGACCCAGCCATTCGGTGGATGCCCAGGTGCGCCCGGCCCAGGTCCGTCCGGCCCACGTGGAGCCGTTCCAGGTGCCCCCGTTCCAGGCGCTGCCCGCGGCGGCAGCCTTCGCGTGGGCGGCGGAGTTGAACGGTTTGCCGAAGATGTCCTTCTCGCCGGTCAGCAGCTTCCCGTCGAGCTCGAGGTGATCCTTGCCACGTGCGCCCTCGAGCGTCCCAGTGCCCTTGGCCCGCGGGGCGGCGAGCTGGCCGTTCAGCAGGCCGTTGAGCAGCCCGGCGGCCGGCTCGATGAGGTTGCCGACCAGCGGCGGGGAGGTCAGCGCCGCGACGAGGGCCGGGACGCCGAGCTGCAGCAGCCCGTGGCCCTGGGCCCGCGGGTCCGCGACGACCAGGCCGAGGCCGAGCGTCGCCGTGAGCAGCTTGACCTGCTCGGGGGTGAGGTTCGGGCGGGCGGAGATCAGTGCCGCGATCGCGCCGGACGCGACCGCCGCCGCCTGCGAGGTGCCGCTGCCCCGGAAGAAGCGGCCGGCGAAGGCGCCCTTCTCCCCGTAGGCGGTGTCGATGTACGAGCCGGGGACGCGCAGGCTCTGCACGCTCTTGCCGGGGGCCACGATGTCGGGGTTGCGCTTGCTGTCCCCGCGCGAGGAGAACTCCGGGATCGTGTCGTCCAGCGTCGACATCGTTCCCTTGGTGTCGTCCGCACCGACGGCGAGGATGTGCGGGTTGCGCGCCGGGTTCGTCAGGCGGCCGTCGGCGAAGCCGGAGTTGCCGGCCGAGACCACGACGACGATACCCTTGCGCCAGGCGACCTCGACCGCGTGGGAGAGCGGGTCGACGACGTAGTCCTGCGTCCCGTCCGTGCCGAAGCTCAGGTTGAGGACCCGGATGTTCATCCCGGGGTCCTTCGCGTGCTGCACGACCCAGTCGATCGCCGCGAGGATCTGCGAGACGTCGGTCGCGCCGTGCGCGTCGGCCGCCTTGACGCTGATGATCCGGGCGTCCGGCGCCATGCCCGCGAAGCCCTCGCAGGAGCCCGACTTCTTGGTGTCGACGCCCGCGTCCTTGCCGGCGATGATCCCGGCCATGTGGGTGCCGTGGCCGAAGGTGTCCAGGTAGCGGGTGCTCGGGTTCTGCGACTCGGGCGTCAGGTCCGGGCCGTGGATCACCTTCCCGGGCGCGTTCAGCCCGGCGACCGGCGCGACACCTGAGTCGATCAGCGCGACGTCGACGCCCTTGCCCGTCCCGCCCTGCTTCCACATCGGCCGGACCCCGACGAGCTTCGCGATGTTGCACAGCGAGTTCGGGTCCGCCGCGGCGTCGTAGGCCTGCCCCGCTCCCCCGTCGTGCGTCGGACCGCCGGCCGGGGAGTTCCTCGGCTTGGTCGTGGTGTTGGTCGGCGTCTTCGGCTGCTTGGCCGGGGACTTGGTCGAGCCGCTGCTCTTCTTCGGGTTGGTCTTCGCCGAAGTGGGCGCCGGGGTCGTGGCGGGGGCCGGCGCGGGGACGTCGACGTCCGGGGTCAGGGCAGCGACGCGCCCGTCGGCGGCGAGGGCGGTGGCGGCGTCGGAGTCGAGGCGCACGGCGGCGCCGTCGAGGGAGTCGAACTCGCCGGTGACGGTCCCGCCCGCGGCACGGACGTCCCGCAGCACGTCGTCCAACTCGCCGGACTGGGCGCGCAGGACGTAGTCGCCGGCCGGGAGCCGTTCGGGCTCCGCGGACGGGGAGAGCGCCACGACGGCGGCCGCGAGCACGGCGATCCCGGACAGCCCGGCGACGAGGACGGACGGCCGCGGACCGGTTCTGCGGGCCCTGCGCGCCATTGCCGTGCCTCCCCTGGTGCGTCCGCCGGGCAAGGAGGACACCGGGGGGATCGGCCCGCCGGGCGGCCGACTTGAGCGCCGAGCGCGACTCAACCTGAGAAATGTTTCGGACCGTGACCGATCAGTGCGGCACAGATCACACCGAATTCATCTGCGGGGAACGGAATCGCCACACCGGTCGACGACCGTTGCAGTCAGAGGTGGTGCGTCACCTCGCACCGGCAAGGCTTCACCATCCCGACCGCAGGGGCGGCCATCCCGCCCGGAGGGGAAACCGCGTGCTCCCGACCTCACGAACGTCGCTCGGCTCGATCGTCGCGCTCGTCGCCGACGCGTCGTTGTCCGTCCTGTCCGAGCGCGTCCACCGCGGGTCGCTCACCAACGCCCGGCTCGCCCTCGACGAGCGCCAGACCGCCGACCTCGCCACCCAGGCCGTCCTGCGCCAGCTCGCCCGCCGCCCGGCCCCCGCCGCCGCCCCGAAAGCGCAGTACGGCACCTGAATTTTGCTTCCGGGGGTGCCGTGGTGCACTTTCGGGAGTAAATGGCCCGCCAGACACCCCTCGATCCCGAGACCCGAGCGCAGCTCCGCGCGCTGCGGGAGCAGCTGGACACCCTGACGCTGCGGGACGCGCACCGGCTCGGGCGCCGGCTGGAGGCGCTGCGCCGACGGACGGAGCCGGCGGCGCTGGCCAAGCTGGCGGACGACGTCGCGACCGCCGCGGTGCGGGCCGAGCTGCGGGCGACGGCGCGGCCGGAGATCACGTACCCCGAAGAGCTGCCGATCAGCGCGCGGCGGGACGAGATCGCCGCGGCGATCCGCGACTCCCAGGTCGTCGTCGTGGCCGGCGAGACCGGGTCGGGCAAGACGACGCAGCTGCCGAAGATCTGCCTCGAACTCGGCCGGGGCGTCCGCGGGCTGATCGGGCACACCCAGCCGCGGCGGCTGGCGGCGCGGACCGTGGCCGACCGGATCGCGGACGAGCTCGGCACGAACCTCGGCGAGGCGGTCGGCTATCAGATCCGCTTCACCGACCGGGTCGGCGAGAACACGCTCGTGAAGCTGATGACCGACGGCATCCTGCTCGCCGAGATCCAGCGCGACCGCCGACTGCTGGGCTACGACACCCTGATCATCGACGAGGCGCACGAGCGCAGCCTCAACATCGACTTCATCCTCGGCTACCTGCGTCAGCTGATGCCGGCGCGGCCGGACCTGAAGATCGTCATCACCTCGGCGACGATCGACCCGGAGCGCTTCGCGCGGCACTTCGCCTCTCCCGGCGGCCGGCCGGCGCCGATCGTCGAGGTGTCCGGCCGGACGTACCCGGTCGAGGTCCGCTACCGCCCGCTGGTCTCGGACACCGAGAACGAGCGCCGCGACGACCGGGTGGAGCCGCACGACATGCCCGCCGGGGTCTGCGACGCGGTCGAGGAGCTCTTCCGCGAGGGGCCGGGCGACGTCCTGGTCTTCCTCTCCGGCGAACGCGAGATCCGCGACACCGCCGACGCCCTGCGCGGCCGGCTCCGACCTGACGCCCGATCAGGTCTGCCGGTCGAGATCCTGCCGCTGTACGCACGCCTCTCCAACGCGGACCAGCACCGGGTGTTCGCGCCGCACTCCGGGCGCCGCGTCGTGCTCGCGACGAACGTGGCCGAGACCTCGCTGACGGTGCCGGGGATCCGGTACGTCGTCGACGCCGGCACCGCGCGCATCTCCCGGTACAGCACCCGGCGCAAGGTGCAGCGACTCCCGATCGAGGCGGTCTCCCAGGCCTCGGCCAACCAGCGCGCGGGCCGGTGCGGTCGCGTCGCCGAGGGCATCTGCATCCGGCTGTACTCGGAGGAGGACTACCTCGGGCGGCCCGAGTTCACCGAGCCGGAGATCCTGCGGACGAACCTGGCGAGCGTCATCCTGCAGATGACGGCGATCGGCCTCGGTGACGTCGCGGCGTTCCCGTTCGTCGACCCGCCGGACCGGCGGAGCGTCGCGGACGGCGTCGCACTGCTGGAGGAGCTCGGGGCACTGACGCCCGACGGCGCGCTGACGCCGGTCGGGCGCAAGCTGGCGCAGCTGCCGGTGGACCCGCGCATCGGGCGCATGATTCTCGAGGCCGACCGCTACGGCGTCCTGCGTGAGGTCATCATCATCGCGGCGGCGTTGTCGATCCAGGATCCGCGTGAGCGTCCGGTCGAGGCCCAGGAGGCCGCGCGCGCCAAGCATGCGCGCTTCAATGACCCAACGTCAGATTTTTTGGTGTACCTCAATCTCTGGACGTACCTGCGTGAGCAGCAGCGGGAACTGTCCTCGGCGAAGTTCCGCAAGTTGTGCACCGCCGACTACCTGCACTACCTCCGCGTCCGCGAGTGGCAGGACCTCGTCGCGCAGCTGCGTGAGGTGGCCGGCCAGATCGGGCTGCGGTGGAACAGCAACCCCGGCGACCCGCAGAAGGTCCACCTCGCGCTGCTGACCGGCCTGCTGACACAGATCGGGAACCAGGACGTCGACGGCGCCAAGGGCTCGTACCGGGAGTTCGTCGGCACCCGCAACACACGCTTCTCGGTCTTCCCGGGGTCGGCGCTGGCGAAGAAGCCACCGAAGTGGGTGATGGCGGCCGAGCTCGTCGAGACCTCGCGGCTGTTCGCCCGCACGGTGGCGAGGATCGAGCCCGAGTGGGTCGAGCCGCTCGCGGAGCACCTCGTCAAGCGGAACTACTCCGAGCCGCACTGGGAGCGCAAGCGCGGCGCCGTCGTCGCCTACGAGCGCGTGACGCTGCACGGGCTGACGCTGGTGGCCGGGCGCAAGGTCGACTACGCGCGCATCGACCCCGGCCTGTGCCGCGAGCTGTTCATCCGCAACGCGCTGGTCGAGGGCGACTGGGAGACCCACCACAAGTTCTTCGCCCACAACCAGGCGCTGCGGGAGGCCGTCGAGGAGCTCGAGCACCGGTCGCGGCGGCGTGGCCTGGTCGTCGACGACGAGACACTCTTCGCCTTCTACGACGCCCGGATCCCCGCGGACGTCGTCTCGGCCCGGCACTTCGACACGTGGTGGAAGAAGACGCGACGCACCCAGCCGAACCTGCTCGACGCGGACCCCGAGCTTCTCCTCTCCGACCGCGGGACCGAGGTCTCGCGCGACGACTACCCCGACACCTGGACCGCGCGCACCGCCGCCGGCCCCGAGACCTTCGCGCTGAGCTACCAGTTCGAGCCGGGCACCGACGCGGACGGCGTCACGGTGCACATCCCGCTCTCGGTGCTGAACCGCGTCTCCCCCGTCGGGTTCGACTGGCAGGTGCCGGGCCTGCGCCCCGAACTCGTGACGGCGCTGATCCGTTCGCTGCCCAAGCCGATCCGGCGCAGCTTCGTCCCGGCGCCCGACCACGCCGCGGCCGTCCTGCCGCGGCTCGACCCGAACGCCGGGGAGCCGATCACCACCGCGCTGGAGCGCGAGCTCGGCGCGCGCAACGGCGTCCCGATCGACCCCGAGGACTGGGACTGGGAGCGGGTCCCGCCGCACCTGCGCATGACCTTCCGCGTCGAGGACGAGCGCGGCCGGACGCTCGGCGAGGGCAAGGACCTGGCCGAGCTCGCGGCGAAGCTCGCACCGACGGTCGCGTCGATGGTGGCCGCCGGCGCCGCGGCGCTCGAACGGCCGGCGCTCGGCGGGTGGCCGGATCTGCCCGAGGGCGCGGTGCCGGAGACGTACTCCCGCGTCCAGGACGGCCGCGTGGTCGAGGGGTACCCCGCGCTCGTCGACGAGAACGGCACCGCCGCGCTCCGGGTGCTGCCGGACGCTCACGCCGCCCGCGCCGCGATGGCCGGTGGGGTGCGGCGGCTGTTGCTCACCGAGGTCAGCCCACCGGTGAAGGCCGTCCTCGGCCGGCTGCCGAATCGGGCCAAGCTCGCGCTCGCGGCCGCTCCGCACGAGAACGGGTCCGCCCTGTTCGCCGACTGCGCCGACGCCGCGGTGGACGCGATCGTCGCGGCCTCCGGTGGCCCGGTGCGCGACGCCGCCGCGTACGCCGCGCTGCTCGCGGCCGTGCGCGCCGAACTGCCGGCGCGGTTCGAAGCGGTCGTCGGGCAGGTCGTCACGATTCTGACGGTCGCTCAGGAGGTCGACGCCGCCCTCGCCCGGGCCGGCGACTCCCCCGCCGTCCTCGACATGCGCACGCAGTACACCGGGCTGCTCCACCCCGGCTTCGTCGCCGAGGCCGGGGCCGACCGGCTCCCCCACGTCGCGCGCTACCTGCGCGGCATCGGCCGCCGGCTCGACAAGCTGAACGAGAACCCCGAGCGCGACGCGGCCCGGATGGCCCAGGTCGCGCAGCTCTCCCGCGAGTACACCGACCTCGTCGCCGCCCTCCCGGCCGCCCGGCGGTCCGACCCCGATGTCGTCGCGATCCGCTGGATGCTCGAAGAGCTCCGGGTCAGCCTGTTCGCCCAGACCCTCGGCACCGCCCACCCGGTCTCCGAGAAACGCATCCTCACCGCCATGGACGCCGCCGAGTCCGCGGGATGACGTCCCGCAGGGGCGCCCTGTCAGCCCGCACAAGGGCCGACACCCCACCGCTGCGGGATGACGTCCCGCAGAGGCCCCCTGTCAGCCCGCACAAGGGCCGACACCCCACCGCTGCGGGACGTCATCCCGCAGAGCGGGGTCAGCCGGCGGGAACGGTGATGAGCTGGTCGACGGGGGCGAAGTCGTCGCGGAGGATCCTGGCGTCGCGGGCGAACTCGGTGACGTCGGGGCCGGTGCGGACGACGAACTGCCGGACGTTGTTCTCGATCGCGGCGGCGAACGCCGGGAGCGGGCCGTCGGAGGCGACGATCACGAGGTTGCCGCCGCCGGTGGAGTCGAAGACCGCCGGGTAGGACACCAGCGCGACGTTGCGGAACACCGAGGCGACGGTGGCGACCTCGGCCCGGGCGAAGTCGGACGGCCAGTAGTCGATGACGTTCACCAGGTACAGCCCGTCGGGGCCGACGACGCGGCGGGCGTCCTCCACGACCTCACGGGTCGTCAGGTGCCACGGGACGGCGATGCCGCCGAAAGCGTCCATCACGACGGCGTCCCAGGAGTCGTCCGGCTGGCCGGCGAGCGCCTTCCGGCCGTCGCGGATCGCGACCTCGATGCCGTCCCCCGTGACGAGCCCGAGCTGCTTGCGGTCGATGTCGATGACGCCGGAGTCGATCTCGACGATGAGGTTGGCACTGCCCGGCCGGGTGGCGTCGACGTACCGCGGCAGGGTCGCGCCGCCACCGCCGATGTGCAGCGCGCGCACCGGCTCCCCCGGGGGGCGTAGGGCGTCGAACACGGCGCCGAACGTGCGGATGTAGGGGAACTCCAGGTGCGTCGGATCGGCGAGGTCGACGTAGGAGTGGCGCAGCGTGTCGAGCTGCAGGACCCGGCCGGTCGGCCGCGTCGGGTCGGTCAGGACCTTCGCGCAGTGGTACGCGGTCTCGGTGTCGCACGGCTGCGGGGCGATCACGAACGCGCCCGCGCCGATCACCGCCGCGCTGGTACCGCTCGCGGCCGCGGCCTTGAGCTGGTGGCGCGCGGCCACACCGACGCCGAGCACGATCAGCCCGATGCCGAGGGCGTAGAAGATCCGCGACGTCGGGGCCGAGGAGACCAGCAGGAACCCGGTGGCGAAGGTGCCGACCAGCGCGCCGACCGTCCCCGTCCCGGAGAGCATGCCGACGACCGAGCCCGTCTTCTCCAGCGAGCCGAGCTGGGTCTTCACGACCATCGGGGTCACCGCCGAGAGCAACGCCGCCGGGAACAGTACGGCGATCGCCGCCATCGTGAGTACGGCCCCGTCGTCGTTGCCGGAGATCGCCTCGCCGGTCGCGCGGATGGCCGGGACGATCAGCATCGTCAGGCCGCCGGCGGCGATGAGAACGGGTCCGATCATCCGGCGCGGGTCCCAGCGGTCGGCCGCGACGCCGCCGAGCCAGGAGCCGAGCGCGATCGCCGCGAGGGCGAATCCGATGACGGCGGTGCTCACCTCGAGCGTGATGCCGGCGTAGGGCGCAACCAGGCGGAGGCTGAGGATCTCCAGGACCAGGACCGCGGCCGAGCTGAGAAAGACGAGGACGCCCCCGAGGAGCGGGCTCACCGGCGGACCTCCCCCGAGAACAGGCCACCGGGCGCGAGGAAGCCCTGCCCGACCAGGTCGCGGATCTGCGGCAGCAGCCGGGTCCGCATCGCGTCCTCCGGTTCGTCGAGCAGGGTGGCGACGGCGTCGACCAGCACGCCCGCGGGGGCCTGCCCGGTGCACGCGCCGACCAGGGCGGCGGTCGCGGTGTCGACCTGCACGGCGCGGCGCAGACCGTGGGCCTGCCGGAGCACCACGTGCTGGGGGTCCTCGGCGCCCGGGTCGCCGATCAGTTCCTGCGTCACGTCGTCCGCGACGATCAGACGGGCCATCAGCAACGCGGCGTCGTCGCGGGTGCGCAGCCAGGCGACGCGGTCGAAAGCGTCGGCGACGTGCGGCCCGAGCGGAGCCTCGACGGCGTGCGGCCAGTCCTCGACCCGGTGGGTGCCGGTCCCTTCGGTGCGGCGCAGGCAGATCCAGCCGAAGCCGATGCCCTCGACCTGCTCCGTCTCCAGCGCACCGAGCCAGGCGTCGTAGCGGTCGCGGTAGTCCGGGCCGGCGACGTCGCCGGCGTCGTGCAGCCAGAGCGAGACATAGGCGGCGGGATCGAGGATCTCGCGCTGCAGCGCCCAGGCGTCGCAGTTGCCCGGCAACCAGCCGGCGACACGTTCGCGCCAGTCCTCACCGCGGCGGTGGACCCAGTTCGCGAGGACCTGGCACCAGCCACCCTCGGACAGGTAGCCGGGCGCCGCGCCGACGAGCCGCCGGCACAGCTCGTCGCCCGCGAGCCCGCCGTCGCGGTACGTCCGCCGGCCGTCGCCGGCCCCGATGACGAAGGGCGGGTTGGAGACGATCAGGTCGAAGCTGTCCCCGGCGACCGGGTCGAACAGCCCGCCCTCGCGCAGGTCCACCGTGACCCCGGACAGCCCCGCCGACAGCGCCGCCAGCTGCAGCGCGCGCGGGAGGACGTCGGTCCCGACGACCGACCGCGCGTGCCGGGTCAGGTGCAGGGCCTGAACACCGCAACCGGTGCCCAGATCCAATGCCCGCTCGACAGGGTGACGAACCGTCAGCTCAGCGAGGGAGACCGATGCCCCGCCGACGCCGAGCACGTGGTCGGCCGGGACCGGCCGGACGTTCCCGTCCAGCCCGGAGCCGAGGTCGGAGACGACGTAGAACCCTTCGTCGTGCGGGCGCGCGTCGAGCAGGGCGCGGACCTCGTCGCCCGAGGTCTCGACGAGCCCGAGCCGGGTCGCGGCGTCCAGCGGCAGCGGGAGGTCGGCGGCCGCGACGGTGTCCTGGAGCAGGAAGAGCCGGACGAGCGCCGCCAGCGGCGAGCCGGCCGCGCGGGCGGCGCGCCGGGCGGGCACGGTCTCGTGGCGGGCCAGGGCCAGCTCGGCGACGTGGCCGAGCAGGTCGGAGACGCCGTCGGTGGTGTAGTCGGCCGCGGCGAACGTCTCCCGGATCCGGTCGATGTCCTGCGCGGTCTGGGGGTCGTTCAGCGCGATCACGCGACCATCTTGGTCCCCCGCACCCGGGCTCCGGCTGGCAGGATGAGCTCGTGAGCTCCAAGGACGAGATCGACCGACTGATCGCCGAGGCGGACGCCGCTCTCGGGCGTCCGGCCGCGTCTCCCCCGGCGCGGTCCCGGCGGGAACCGGCGCCGGTCGCCGACGCCGCCGTCGAACGTCCGCCGGGCCGGTTCGAGACGTCGCTGAAGGTCTCCGCCGTCTCCGGCGGGGTCGCGGCCGCGCTGGTGTTCGCGACGTTCGCGGTGCTGCCGTTCCTCGGCGCGTTCTCCGGTGCCGCCGGGGCGTTCGTCGCGACGTTCGCGATCGTCCTCGGGCAGCGTCTGTTCCGCCGGAAGACGTGAGCGCGGCGCCCTAGGACTCTCCTGAACAAAGCCGTTCTCGCGGTCTATTCGGAGCGCGGGCGACGCGCCG
>NZ_BAAAHE010000062.1 GCF_039525035.1 Sporichthya brevicatena | reverse complement strand
CGTAAATGTCACCGCTAAAGGACGTGACACGGCCTGTTTTCTTTTAAGGATAGCTTTAGCTTTGTCATAGAGCTTTGTTTTACTGACTTTGCTCGGTTTACATTGCCAACCCTTTTGGTTCTTCCAGAAGGTAAAGCCTAAAAATTGACTCTGTGTCGGTCGTACGACCTTGGTTTTGGTGACATTGACTTGCAAGAAAAGCTTTCTTTCAATCCAATCCGTAATAGATTTCATCACACGATTGGCTGCCCGCTCACTTTTGACAAAAATATCCGCATCGTCCGCATAACGAACAAAACGTAGCCCCCTTGCTTCTAGCTCTTTATCCAATTTATCCAGATAAATATTCGCTAAAATGGGACTTAAAGGGCCCCCTTGCGGGACCCCTTTTTCGTTTGGGCTCGTTAAACCATTCGCCATAATCCCTGCTTTTAAGAAAACACGTATTAAGTGCAATGTTTCTCTATCTTTGACCCTTTCTCTAAGGGTCGAGATTAATTTATCATGATGGACGGTATCAAAATACTTCTCAATGTCCATATCGATCACCCACTCATAGCCTTCATTTAAGTAGCCAAGGACTTTTTCGATTGCTTGATGTGCATTTCGCTTAGGGCGAAATCCATAGCTGTTTCCACTGAAGTGCGCATCAAAGATGCCACTCAGTTGTTGCGCAGCTGCTTGTTGCACCACACGGTCTACTACACTTGGAATCCCTAAAGGTCTTTGTTTTCCATCGGGTTTAGGGATATAAACTCGCTTGACTGCCTTGGGCTGATAGGTCATCGATCGGACCTCCTGAACAAGATCTCGTCCATGTTGATAAAAGTAATGATCAAGTTCATCGACTGTCATCTCATCAATCCCCGGAGCCCCTTTATTCTTTTTGACCTGCTCAATGGCTTGTCTCATATTTTGATGGCTCGTGATCTTTTCAATGAATCTCATGCGCTGTTCCTCCTCTAGGCGTAGATGGATCCAAGATCGCCCTCACTACTTTTCCCATCAATAGTTACGTTCTACCGTTCTAGGGTATCCTCATTTCCGGACTACTTGGACATTTTCTTCTAGCGATTCACACTATACAAACATTCAGCCCTTCACTACATGAAACAGTAGCTACTATGGCCTCAGCTGACTTCTTACGACAAACCTTTTTCGACCGTTCGCAAACGTCCGTAAGATCTCCCAGGGTAAGACATTTATCTTTCTCTCCACAACCTCTTGATTTACTGTCTTGGTTTTACGTTTACCTTTTGGACTTCAGCTTGTAATGCAGCCTTATCCACCATTTAGCCTCATCAAGTTCCTGTACGTAGGCTCAAGAGATTTGCGCCACCACTTCCTTCACCCCATCATCACTGATTTCGGCTTGTGGCTCGCTACACTTGGCGGTAACTACCCGTGACTAGACTTTCACTAGCTAGATAAATGCCATGCCTGGCACACATTAAAGAAGGGATGGATGCTATAGCATCC
>NZ_BAAAHE010000061.1 GCF_039525035.1 Sporichthya brevicatena | reverse complement strand
CCATAGCCACAGCCCACCACAAACGGCTCAGGCTGCAGAGGCGACTTTCACAGTCACCCTTTTTTGACCGGAGCGGGGCTCAGTCGACGGTCGAGATGAAGACGTTCACGCCGCCCGTGGCGAAGTTGGCGAGGTCGGCGACGGTGGCCTGGCCCTCGGGGGAGCCCATGGTCTTCTGCATGTCCTCGGGGCTGTCCCACCACAGCTCGGCGGTGCGGTAGACGTCCGAGGGGGACCCGTCGGGGGTGCCGACGACCTTGCACAGCTCCATGCGGCTGACGCCGGTCATCTGAGCAGCCAGGGGGAGGTGGGTCTCGGCGTAGTACTTCTCGAACGCGTCCGGGTCGGTGGGGTGCCCGTACTGGACGTTGATCTTGATGGCCATGGCAGGACGTGCCTTTCCGGGTCGGGACGACGGCAACGTCGCGACGCTATCCGGGGCCGCCATGACCCGGGAAGAGTAACGAGAACGCCCTGTTCGGCCGATTTGTCGAGGGGGACACAGCGGACCTAGGTAGCCTGCACCGGCAAGTCAGACGATTGGGACGGCGGAGGACGCATGCCTCGAATGGGTCGGATGCTGGGCGCGGCGTGCGCCCTGGCGCTGGTGGCGGGGTCCGCCCTGGTGTCCTCCCCGGCCGCCGACGCCGCCGCGAACGCGCCGGCGGTCTCGGGTCCGGTCCCGGTCTGGCTCGGCTACGACCGCCTGCCGGACTACCAGACGATCAGCACCGAGATCCGCGTCCCGATGCGCGACTTCACGCAGATGCGCTGCACGCTGACGCGCCCCGCGGTCGGGGGCCTGCCGCTGTCCGACCAGCGTCCGGTGCTCGTCGTCAACTTCTTCGCCTACCGGGTCCTGCAGCCGGTCCTGCAGATGGCCGAGTACTACGCCGAGCGCGGGTACGTCGCGCTCTCGTGCTCGCCGCGCGGCTCGGGTGGCACGCCCGGCACCTGGCGCCCGTTCGAGGCCCAGGAGCAGCAGGACAACTACGACCTGATCGAGTGGGCCGGCACCCAGCCCTGGAGCAGCGGCAAGGTCGGCCAGACCGGTATCAGCTACGGCGGCATCTCGACGATGAAGGCCGTCGCGGCCAATCCGCCGCATCTGAAGGCCGCGATCCCGATCGTCGCCTACCAGGACCCCTACCGGGAGTTCGCGTACCCGGGCGGCATCCGCAGCACGAAGATGCGCTGGTGGCCGTACTTCACGTGGGGCACCTCGACCGGCGACCAGACCCCGGACGTCTCGCTCGCGACGCTGCCCCAGTACGCCGAGTTCGAGGACCGGGTGAACGCGCACCCGCACTACGACTCGTACTGGAAGTCGCTGACGATCGACATCGAGGCCGCGAACAGGACCAAGATCCCGATGCTGCACGTCGGCGGGTGGAACGACCTGTTCCCCGAGGGCACCGTGCGCAACTACCTCGGCACCCAGGACCAGAGCTGGCTGCTCATGGGCCCGGGCGCGCATCTCGAGTTCGTCCCCGGCGTCCCGCAGTTCGACGAGATGCGCGGCGGCATGCTCGCCTTCTTCGACAACCTTCTGATGGAGCGTAAGGACGCGCGCCTGCCCGACTCGAAGGTCACCAGCTGGGAGCAGCCGCGCGGCGCGGGCCACTGGGTCCAGCTGAACGAGTTCCCGGCCAAGCGGCCCGCGGTGCTCGCCCTCGCCGGCCCGCAGGGCGCGGGGGTCGCGACGCAATTCACCTACGCTGCGAACCCGTTCGACAACGGCTGTCTGTGCACCGACCACGGGCTCTACAACTCCCACGACTACCCGCAGAACAACCAGGCGCTCTGGGACACCCAGCGCGTCCAGTTCAACGGCGCGCCGTCCGACGGCAGCGTCGTCATCGGCGGTGCCCCGGTCGCGCACGTGAAGGCCGCGTTCTCCACGCGTGACGGCGTGCTGGTCGTCCGGCTCGAGGACGTCGCCCCCGACGGCACCTCGACGGTCATCACGACCGGCTGGCTGCGCGCGAGCCACCGCCTCGGGCACGGCTCGGCGATCGCGGTCAGTCCGGGCCAGCCGGGGATGTACAAGGTCGAGTTGCTCCCGACGCACTGGCGCCTGGCGGCCGGGCACTCGTTCCGGATCACGATCTCCAGCGGCGACGTCCAGAACATCGAGCCGATCGCCGAGCCGGGCTCGACCGTCACGATCTTCGCCGGCAAGGGCGGCTCCACCTTCGAGCTCCCGCTCCTCTGAGCCGCCGCCTCTGTCAAAAAAGGGTGACACCCCTTACTGCGCAGTAAGGGGTGTCACCCTTTTTGGCTCTCCTGACTGATCCGTGGGTCATCGGCCAGGCAGAGCGGGGCGGTGGCCGCCGAGGTT
>NZ_BAAAHE010000060.1 GCF_039525035.1 Sporichthya brevicatena | reverse complement strand
CTCGGCGTTGCTGGGAGTGTCGGGAACGTCGAGCACAACCCCGTCGATGGCCATCACGCGCAGACCGCGATACCAGGCCCGCGGCGAACCCGGTCCCGCGATGGGCTGCGCGACACGCGAGAACAGCTCGGCCATCGGCTCCTCGCCCAGCCGGGCTCGGGCACGCGCCATGGCCCCAGTTGTCGGAACTGTCCAGTCCGAGCGCCAGGAACGCAGGAATCGCAGCCCGCCGACAAGCTTACGCATCACCTCTTCATAGGCGTCGCCATAGAACAGCGTCAGCGCGAGTACCCAGTAAACGACCACCCGAGCGGGCAGCAACCGGTTGCGTTGCTCGGTCTTGCGCGTCATCCCCAACACGTCATCGACAAGGTCTCGCGGCACGAGGCTGGTCAACACCCCAAGGCCCACCGAGTCAGTCAACCTCGGCTGATCCGACGGCTCAGCTGTCACGGCGCCGGACGTTAACGAACCATTGCCCCGATTAACAGCCGCCGCGCCGACTGCAAAATCTCCTGTTCTGACAGGCCATCAGCGCTTCGCTAAGTCAGCGGCATTGGGGTCCACCCACGTCGGGGGGATCATCTCGGGGTGGCCGTCCTCGGCCATCCGCACGCCCCAGCCCTGATGGTGGATCAGATAGTGCTCGTGCGAGCACACCAGGACCATCTTGTCCACGTCGGTCGGGCCGTCGTCGCGGTCCCACCACTCAACATGGTGCGCTTCACACCACGCCGCCGGGCGCGTACATCCGTCGCCGATGCAGCCGATGTCCCGCGCCACCAGCGCCGCCCATTGGGCCGGAGTCGCGACGCGGACCTCCCGGCCCATCGCCAACGGCACCCCCAGGGTGTTCGCCACGATCGGGGTGATCCCCGCGTCGCAGGCGATCCGCTGCAGGGTCGGGATGTCCAGGTCCTCCCCGGTGGCCGTGCGGGCGAACGGGTGCCCGGTGTCGCCGGCCATCGTCTCCACCGACGCGGTCACGTGCAGGTGCGGCCGCACGCCGTGCGACGGCGGGAGGTCCCCGAAGCGCAGGAACTGGCGGAACACGTCCCCGAGGGCATCGTGGCGGCGTTGCGGCGCAGAGCGCTCGTCGCGCTGACCGTTCACCGCCGGCCGGGGCGCGGCCAGGGGGTCGAGCGCGGCCTTCACGAGGGCGGCGACCTCGTCGGTCAGTTCCCCGCGGATGCGGTGCAGCCCGTTGCCCAGATCGGTGATCGTCAGGGACCGCTTGCGCTGGGCCCGGGCCGCCCGCTTCGACTCCGCCGGGGCGTCACCGGTGAGGTCGTCCGGGTCCGGTGCCGGGGGTTTGCCGTCCTCGTCGATGACTTCCTCGATGTGCCGGCCCATCCGCAGGATCGCGCCAGGGTTCGCACCCCGAGACTTGGCCAACAAGAACGCCTCAGCGTCGGCGAGCTCCGAAGCCGAACCCACCGGCTCGATCTTGCGCAGACTCCGCGCCACCGCCCGGGCCTGGTCCCGGTTCAGCTCTCCTGAAGCCAGCGCCTCGACAGTGGCGTTCCCCTTGCGGGACAGGATGTCCGCGTCCTTGACCCGCTGCCGCGCCTCAGCCGGATGCAGATCGAGTTTCTGCCCCAGCCAGACCGCGGTCGAGACCTTCCCGTCCGCCAGCGACAGCCCGCGGACGTCGGCCTCCCGCACCGCTCGGACACCGATGGCCGCGACGGCGGAGTCCAACTCCGCCTGCGCCCGCACCATCAACTCCAGATCCGCGTCGGTGAAGGTCCACACCTCGTCCGCGGTGAGCATCGCCGCGACCTTGCGGACGTCCTCGACAGCACTGGCCATCTGTGCCAGTGCCGGATGCGTCCCCACCCCTGCGGACATGCCACGATTCTACCCGCGTCCGAACACATGTTCTGCATATCTGCTTGAGTGCAGTAAGAAGCCTTACCAGTCCGGGGAACTGACGATCAGTTCGCTCAACGGATGGGGGTCAGTGGCGACGG
>NZ_BAAAHE010000059.1 GCF_039525035.1 Sporichthya brevicatena | reverse complement strand
GCAGATGCCGGCCGCCCCGCCGGTCGCCCCGGTGGGCCCGCAGGCGCGCGCCGCCGCTCCGGCCGCTCCGGCCGCTCCGGCCGCTCCGGCCGCTCCGCCGCAGATGCCGCCGCAGATGCCGGCCGCTGCGCCGCAGATCCCGTTGGCTCCGCCGGCCGCGGCCGCTGCTCCCCCGGCCGCTCCCACGCAGCTGCCGCCGGTGCCGCCGGTCCCGCCGACCCAGCCGGCCCGTCCGATGTCCCGCGCCGAGGCGAAGGCCGAGGCCAAGCGTCGCGCCGAGGCGGAGAAGGCCCGCGCGGCCGCGGAGCGCGAGGCCGCTCGCATCGCCCGGGCCCGCGCCGACGCGGAGGCCAAGGCCGCCGCCAAGGCTGCGAAGGAGGCGAAGGAGCGCGCGGACCGTGAGGCCCGCGACCGCGCCAAGGCCGCCGGCCGTCGGGGCGCCCAGCCGATGCCGCCCGCGGCTCCCGGGATGCCCCCGGCCCAGCGCGTCGCCGGCAGCGCGCCGGCGGCTCCGCCGGCCGCTCCCCCGG
>NZ_BAAAHE010000058.1 GCF_039525035.1 Sporichthya brevicatena | reverse complement strand
AGTCCGCGTCATGGATCAACGCTGCACCGATGACCCCAGATCAGTTGGGAGACACGCCCTAGCGGCTGGGGCGCTGGCCGTGACGGGGACGCGTTATCGATTCCGGCACGACCTGGTCCGGACGGCGTTGATCGAACAGGTGCCACCGCACCACCGCGTCGCGGTGCACCGCGACGCGGCGCGGCGCCTTGCCGAAACGGGCGCCGAGCCGGCGGCGGTCGCCCGGCACTGGCTGCTGGGGGAGCGCCCGGAGAACGCGATCCCCTGGCTGCTCGACGCCGCCCGGCGGGCCGTGAGGGTCGGCGCCTTCACCGAGGCGCTCCGGCACCTGGACGCGCTCGTCGAGCACGCACCCGCGCACCCCGACGGTCTGGTCCTCCGCGCCGAGGCGCTCGACGCCCTGGGCGACCCGGGTGCCCCGGAGGCATACGCGCGCGCGGCCGAGGCCGCGGGGGATCCGCGGGCGCAGGAGATCCGCGCACAGCAGGCGCTCGCCCTCGTCAAGCGGGGTGACCCTCCGTCAGCTCTCAAGGTGCTCGACGGAATCTCGCCGAAGACGGTCGGCGGCCGGATGGCCGAGGCACTCGCGTGGGCCGGTGCCGCGGTGCTCGGATTCGCGCCGCCGGACGTCGGCACGACCAAGGCGGCCGAGAGCCGCCGCCTCGCGCTGCAGTCCGGCGACACGGCGACACTCGTCATCGCGTCGTGGGCCCAGGCCGCGGCCGCGCACGCGCGCGGAGACCTGCGCAACAGCGTCTGGACGGACCTGCTCGACACGGCCGCGCTGCCCGAACTCGCGGTCAACGTGTTCGACGGGCATCTGTGCATCAGCCAGCGGCTGCTCTACGGCTCGGCGCCGTACCCCGACGTGATCGCGTTCGCCGATCGGTTCGAGGCCGAGGCGCAGCGGCTCGGCGCGGCCCGGGGGCGGGCCTACGCGGTGACGCTGCGCGGGGAGGCAGAGCTGCTCTCCGGCCGACTCGACGAGGCGGCGACCGATCTGGGCGCGGCCATACGGCTCAGCCGGGGTCTCGGTGGTGCGGTCGGCGAGGCGCTCGCCCTCGAGCGGCTCGCGGAACTGGCGCTGCACCGCGAGCGTGTCGACGAGGCCGAGGCCCTGCTCGACGAGGCGCTGGCGGTGGCGCGGGACTCCGACGTCGGGTTCCACCTGCTCGACCGGATCTACGGGGCACGGATCGCCGCGGCGCGCGACCCGGACTCCGCGCTGACGGTGCTGCTCGACGCGGAGGCCTCCGTGCAGGGGCCGCTGGAGACCTGTCCGGGCTGCCGGATCACGCTCGCGGTCCCGGCGGCGATCGCCGCGGCGCGGGCGCGCGACCTGGCATTGCTCGCCCGTTGGGAGGAGGCCGTCGACTTCCTGGCCAACGTCGTCATGCGCCTGCCCGGCTGGTACGCCGCCCGCGTGGAGGTGCGCGGCCACGCCGCGCTGGCGCGGCGGGAGCCGGCGGCGGCGCACTTCGCCGAGGCCGCGCGGCGGTTCACCGAGACCGGCCAGCCCCTCGACGCCGAGCGCTGTGCGGCGCTGGCCGCCGGGTCCGCCGTCGGGAACGTTTGAGGAACGCCGCCGCGCGATCGTCCTCGGTATCAGCCACCGCACTTCCCGAGGAGCACGCCATGCAGGCCTACACCGCAGAATCCTTGCCCGTCGCCCTGGAGAACGAGGGCATCGAGGTCCGCGCCGCCGAGGCCGGGGACATGACCGTCGGGTTCTTCCGCCTCAAGCAGGGCACCGATCTCGGGCCCGCCTTCGTCGGCCTGCCCGAGGATTCCTGCCCGTGCCCCCACTGGGGCTACATGCTCGAGGGCCGCCTGCTGATGCGCGTGCCCGGCGGCGACCAGACCTACGAGGCGGGTCAGGCCTTCTACTGGGGTCCCGGGCACACGCCGTTCGCACTCACGGACTGCGCCTACGTCGACTTCTCGCCGTCCACGGAGCTGGCCGCGGTCGTGAAGCACATCACGGGCGGCTGACGGGGCGGGACCGGGCCGCCGCCGCGCCGACTACTGTGAGGCGTGTGAATGGCGGTCCGGAATCCCGGCTCGACCCGGGAGACGACCTGAACACCGGCGTCACCGAGGCCGAGTCCGACGACGTGTACGACGACAACATCGACGACAACATCGACGACGACATCGACGACGTGTTCGACGAGAGCGCGTTCGACGAGGACGAGTTCGTCGGTGACGAGGTGCCCTCCTACGAGGGGGACGCCTGGACCGACGACGAGGGCGAGCTGCTGCCGGTCCTCGCGGTCGTCGGGCGGCCGAACGTCGGCAAGTCGACCCTGGTCAATCGGATCATCGGTCGCCGCGAGGCGGTCACCGAGGACACCCCGGGCGTCACGCGCGACCGCGTCGCGTACGAGGCGAACTGGAACGGCCGGCGGTTCACGGTGCTCGACACGGGCGGCTGGGACCCGGAGGGCGAGGGCCTGCGGGCGTCGATCACGGCGCAGGCGGAGCGGGCCGTGGCGCTCGCGGACGCCGTGCTGTTCGTGGTCGACGCGACCGTCGGAGCCACCGACCACGACGAGGCCGTGGTCAAGATCCTGCGGGCGGCGCGCAAGCCCGTCGTCCTGGCGGCGAACAAGGTGGACGGCCCGGCCACCGAGGCGGACGCGGCGATGCTGTGGTCGCTCGGGCTGGGGGAGCCGTACCCGGTCTCGGCGCTGCACGGCCGCGGGTCGGGCGACCTGCTCGACGCCGCGATGGAGGCGTTGCCGACCGAGCCGACCCACGGACACCGGATCCTCGGCGGTCCGCGCCGGGTGGCGCTGCTGGGCAAGCCGAACGTCGGGAAGTCCTCGCTGCTGAACAAGCTGGCGGGGGAGCACCGGGTCGTCGTCGACGCGAAGGCCGGGACGACCGTCGACCCCGTCGACGAGCTCATCGAGCTCGGCGGCAAGACGTGGCGCTTCGTCGACACGGCCGGTATCCGGCGGAAGGTCAACACGGCGTCGGGGCACGAGTACTTCGCCTCCCTGCGCACGGCGGCCGCGCTGGACAAGGCCGAGGTCGCCGTCGTCCTGATCGAGGCGCAGGAGTCGATCACCGAGCAGGACACGCGGATCATCTCGATGGTCGTCGAGTCCGGGCGCGCGCTGGTGATCGCCTACAACAAGTGGGACCTGCTCGACGACGAGCGCCGGTACTACCTCGAGCGCGAGATCGAGCGCGATCTCGTCCGCGTCCCGTGGGCCCCGCGGGTGAACATCGCGGCCCGGACCGGGCGGCACGTCGACAAGCTCGTGCCGGCGATCGAGACGGCCCTCGAGTCGTGGGACCAGCGAATCCCGACCGGGCGGCTCAACAGCTTCATCGGGACGCTCGTGGCCGCGCACCCGCACCCGATCCGGGGCGGGCGGCAGCCGCGCATCCTGTTCGCGACCCAGGCCGCCACGCGGCCGCCGCGGTTCGTGCTGTTCGCGTCGGCGTTCATCGAGGCCGGGTACCGGCGCTTCATCGAACGCCGACTGCGCGAGGAGTTCGGGTTCGTGGGGACGCCGATCGACATCTCGGTCCGCGTCCGGGAGAAGCGGAAGCGCTGAGCGGCGACATCAACCCCGACGACATCAACTCCGACGACGCCGACCCCGTCGACGCCCTGGCCGCGGAGGAGACCGAGACCCGGGAGCGGCTGGCCGGGCTGCGCCGCGAGTTCGGGCAGATCGTCGACAGCGCCGACACCGCCACCGACGACGAGCACGACCCCGAGGGGACCACGGCGTACGACCGCGCCCGGACGGCCACATTGATCGAGGCGGCCGAACGGCACCTGGCCGAGATCACGGCGGCCCGGGAGCGCCTGGCGGCGGGAACCTACGGGACGTGCGAGCGCTGCGGGCAAGCCATCCCGCCCGCGCGCCTGGTCGCCCGCCCGACGGCGCGGACCTGCGTCGCCTGCGCGTCCCGCTGACGCCGCGGAGTCTCAGCGCTTGAGGCGGCGGCTGCCGGCGTGCCAGTCCTCGACCTGGCCCACGTCGCCGGGCTCGACGCCGTACGCGCGGAGCTGGGGACGCTCCCGGAGGCTCCGCTTGAGCTCCGAGAAACCGGGGAACCGGGCGAGGGCGACGACGTGGTCCCAGAGCTCGACGGCCTCGGCGTCGCTCGGGCGTCGACTGATCACCGGGCCGAAGAACGCGCTCCCGTTCGGTGGGTCGACGTGGAGAATCGGCGTCCCGACGTCCCGGCCGGTGAGGGCCAACGCCGCCTCGGTCTCGGCCCGGATCTCGGCGTCCTCGCACTCGTCGTGCAGGGCCGCCGCGAGGTCGAGTGGCAGCCCCGCCTCGGCGAGGATCCCCTCGACGAACGGGACCTCCCGGGCTGGGTCGAGCATCGGCAGGTCGTCGGCCCACGGGCGGCGCTCCATCATGGCCTCGCCCGTCGCGGCCTGGAGCGGGTCGAGCGCCGCCGCCCCGTGTTCCCGCCGCGCCCGCGCCGCCACCCGGAGCAGCCGCAGCCCCGCGTTGTGCCCCGCCTCGTACTCCGGCGGGAAGTGGCTCGCGTAGTCGATGTGGGAGTTCATGATCCGCAGCGAGACCAGCCGCCACTCCACCCGGTACTCCCGCGCCGCGATCACCTGCCGGACCCACGTGCTGGTCAGCCACGCGAACGGGCAGACCGGGTCGAAGTAGAAGTGCAGGTCGGCGTCAAGGACGCGGGCGCCCGTCATAACCGGATCCTCTCCCGGGGGTGTGCATGCTGCCCAGACGCAATCGGGTTTCGGGTCCCCGGAGTCGATGCGATACCGTCATCCCGCTCGGTTCGCCGGGCTTCGGGCTGTAGCGCAGCTTGGTAGCGCACCTGACTGGGGGTCAGGGGGTCGCAGGTTCAAATCCTGTCAGCCCGACCATATTTTCGCTGGTCAGGGCCCCGCTATGGGGCCCGCGGCGTATCCGGCGTCCGTCCGCAACGGAGTGTCGGAGGCACCTGATCGACTGCTGCCGACAGCTCAGTCGGCAGCGGGGGACGCGATGGCCAGACCACGTCTGTACAGCGAGGATGCACTGATCCGGGCGGTCGCCGACGCTCGGTCGTGGCGGGCGGTCCTACGGGCGCTGGGCGTGAACGCCACCTCGGGGGCCATGATCCGGTCCGTCCGCGCGCACGCGGACCGCCTGAAGCTCGACTACAGCCATTTCCGAGGCCATCGCGGCTGGTCCGACGCCGACCTGCAGGCCGCCGTCGCCTGCGCTCGCGACTGGAGCGAGGTCGGCGCGAGGCTGGGCCTGGTCGGCGGTTCGAGTCAGAGCACCCTGGTTCGGCACGCCACGCGACTCGGACTCGACGTGACCCGATTGGGCGCGCCGGAGCGAGGTAAGCCACTCGAACTTGCTCTAAGCGTGAATCCGGACCACTTGCCAAGGGCAGGGTCGATGCTCGCGGCCGCTTGGTTCACGTTGCGTGGCTGCGACGTCGCGTGGCCACTGGAGCCCTGCCGATACGACCTTCTGGTCACCATGTCGGGCGCGGTGAACCGGATTCAGGTCAAGACCACTCGCTTGCGCGCCGGCCAGACCTGGCGAATCTCGCTCTCCAGCTCGCGGAAAGGGGTCCCCACTTACGACACGGACGAGATCGATTACTTCTTCGCGATCGACGGGGTGCTGAACTTCTACCTGATTCCGGTGGCCGAGGTCGGTGGCCTTCACGCGATCCATCTCGCCTCGTACTCAGCCTTCCGGGTGGAGGGGCTACTGCCCCCGCCGGCACCGGATCACGGGCCGTCTGCCGCCGCGTAAATCGCAGTCCTAGGCTCGCCGGGTGGAGGAGATCGTCCGGAACCGGCGCGGGGAGGATCCGCTCGCGGCGGTGCACGGGGCGCGGCGGGGGTTGATCGCGGCGCGGACGGCGCGGTTGGTGTTCCGGCGGGAGCCGGACCCGGCGCAGGTGCAGCCGCCGACGGGGCGGCTGGCGCGGCTCGTCCGGACCCTGACGGGGGCGGGGCAGCCACTGGAGGCGCACGGGATCCTCGACCTCGACCAGCCCGGGGCCGCGTACGACTACGGCGAGTTCGCGGTCACCGAGATCGGCGCGGCGATCTGGGGCAGCAACTCCGGCCTCGCCCTGGCCGAGCTGAACGTCGACCCGGACTGCCGCCCCGGCCCGCTGTGGTTCCTCGGTGCGGTCGAGTTCCTGAACGGCGCGACCGACGACGGCCTGGACGAGGTCGCCGGTGAACCCTGGCGGCGGATCCGGGTCAGCGCCGACGTCACCGTCGGGCCCGAGGTGCGCGCCGCCGAGACCGCGCCGGCGATGGCGTGGACGCCGGCCGTGCCGCGCCCGGACGCCCTCGACCTCACCGTGTGGACCGACGGAGCCTTCCTGCGCCGGATCGCCCTCGTGCTGGAGGATCGGCTGCTGACGCTGGAGTTCCACGACTTCGGCGCGAACGTCGCCGGCTTCGACTGGACCCACCTGTCGACGTTCCGGACCAACGTCGCCGAGGACCCCCGCTGCCGGCCGAACCAGGTCTGACGCGCGGTCAGCGCCGCCGCAGCGTGCGCTTCGGCCGCTCCGGGGCGGGGCCGAACAGCGGCCAGCCCTTGCGGTGCCGCGACCAGAGCTCGCCGCCGAGCACGAACAGGATGGCGGCGCCGGTGGCCCCCAGCCCCGCGGCGGCGTCCCGCTTGACGCCGGATCCGTCCACGAGCAGATCGCCGAGCAGACCGCCGATCACCGCGCCGCCCATGCCCAGCAGCGCCGTCGTGAAGACCCCGAGGGCGTAGCGCCGCTTGCGCGAGACCTTGCGCCAGAACGCGGCACCGAGCGCGAGGACCACGACGATCCGGATCACGGGGGCACCTCCGCAGACGAACGCCGGACGGATGACCGACGCCAGCGACCCTAACCGGACCACCCCGGCCGCCCCGGCAGGCGCTCGCCGACCCCGGCCGGACCACCGATCCGAAATTCGCAGGAGTGATCATGAACACGGGGGGGCAGCGCTGCGCCAGGACCCGTGCGTCGCACCGACGCGACGCCCCTGCGTTGAGGAGACACCCATGCGTACGTCCTTGGCCACGACAGCAGTCCTCAGCCTGGCTCTGATCGCCCCGGCGTACCCGGCGGCGGCCGGGGTCACCGCCCCGGCTGCGGAGCAACAGGCGACCGTCTCGTACGCCCCGACCGCCGACTCCAGCCAGGCGGTGACCGACCACCGCCGGCGTCACCGCGGCTTCACCATCGCCGGGCGGCTCGAGGACAAGAACCTCAGCCCGCGTCGGATCGTCGTCGACCAGCGGCGTGGCCCGGACCGCCGTATCACCGTGCGCAGCTGGACCAGGATCTACCGCAACGGGCACAAGGTCGGCCTGCGCGCGCTGCGCGAGGGCGACCGGGTCTACGTCAAGGGCGTGCGCAAGAACGGTGTGCGCTACGCGACGAAGATCTGGGCCACCCGCTGATCTGAACGCACGTCAGCCGAACGGCACACGTTCGAGCCAGAACTCCAGCAGTGACGCGTCCCCGACCACGTCCAGCCGGTCGGGGGCGCGTCGCCGGTAGACCATCAGCAGCAGGTCCGTGATCGGGCCGCGCACCGCCACCGCCGACTTCTCGTGCGCCCGCCGCCAGGTGATGGCGTCGCCCGTCAGGTCGAGCACCCATTCGGCGTGCAGCTCCGGGTCCGTGTCGGTGGCGTGGAGATGCACGGTCCGCCCCGGGCCGAGCAGTTCCCGCATCTGCGGGTGCACCTCGAAGTGGAACGGCAGGGAGCCCAGCTCCATCCACTCGTCGATGCCGTCGGCCGCCAGGTCCGGCTCGACCACCAACGGGCGACCCAGCGGCAGGGTCGCGTCAGCGCGGTGGATCACCGCCTCGTGCGCGAAACGGCGGGCGAAGAACGACGCCCGACCGCCGGTCTGCTCGGGCATCGGTGTCCACACCGCGGCGTCCGGCCCGCTCTCCTCAAGCGCGGCGGCGAGCAGATCGCCGCTCTCGGCGATCCACGGCGCGAGCACCGCCGGGTCCTCCTCGGCGTAGGGGGAGAGGTCCCGGAAGTGCGTGTCGGCCGGCGGCTCCGTGGCCCGCGTACTGATCAGCTCGGCGGCCCAGCGGAGCCCGCCACCGAGATGCCGGACGACCTGCCCGGCGTTCCAGCCCGGGCAGGACGGGGCGGGGGTCGTCAGGTCGGCGCCGGCGAGGTCGTCCGCCAGTTGCCGCGTCTGCTCTCGCATGGCGGCGCAGTACCGCTCAGGACTCAGCACAGGTGCACGCTAGGCCACGGATACGACAGGATCGCGGACGTGGCACTGCCAACTGCCCTCGAGTCCGCCTCGGTGGCCGACCTTCTCGCCGCCGCCACCGACCGCGAGCCGATCCTCGATGCCGCCGGAAAGTCCGGGGCCCGGCTCGAACGCGTGCACATCGACGGCGTCCCGCACGTGGTCAAGTACGTCGAGCTCGACTCGGACTGGACCATGCGCACGGCCGGCTGTCTCGTCCCCGCCGCACTGCAGCTGTGGCGCCGGGGCGTGCTCGCCCGGCTGCCCGACTGCCTCGACCAGCCCATCGTCGGCGTCGCGCCGTCGGAGCGCGGTGCCGCCCTCCTCATGCGGGACGTCGGCGACATGTTGGTCCCGGTGCGCGACGACCCGATCGATCTTCCGATGCACCGTCAGTTCCTCACGCACATGGCGGCCCTGCACGCCGCCTTCTGGGACGCGGGCCCGGAGTGCGACGTCGTCCCGACCACCCACCGCTACCTCGACCTCTCGCCCTGGCTCGCCGAGGCCGAGGCCGAGCGCGGGGGAGAGGACCTGGTGCCGCGCCTGGTCGGTCAGGGTTGGCCGCTGCTGGAGCAGGTCGCCCCGACCGCTGCCGCCGTCGTCACGCCGCTGGCGTGGGATCCCGGGCCGCTTGTGCTCGCGCTGAGTGAGACACCCCAGACCTTCGTGCACGGCAACTGGAAGCTCGACAACCTCGGCGTGAATCCGGACGGGCGCACCGTCCTCCTCGACTGGGAAATCCCCGGCCGCAGTCCGGCGCTGTCCGACCTCGCCTGGTACCTGGCCATCAACTGCCGGCGCCTGCCGGAGTCGAAGGAGGCCACGGTCGCGGCCTATCGCGACGCCCTGGCCGCGGCCGGTGTCGACACCGAACCGTGGTGGGACCGCCAGCTCGCCCTCTGCCTCCTCGGCGGCCTCGTGCAGTTCGGCTGGGAGAAGGCGTTCGGCGGCTACGACGACGAGCTGGCCTGGTGGGAGGCCCGGGCCGTCGAGGGCGCGGCGGTGCTCGCCAGCCGGTAGAGCACGTGCCGATGCAGCGGAGAGTCCACCGCGACGCGGGGGTGGTCGAAGTCCTCGTCCGGGTCGCGCGTCATCCCGAGGCGTTCCATGACCGCCCGGGACCGCACGTTCACGGCGGCCGTGAAGGACACGACCTCCGCGAGCCCGACGGTCCCGAAGGCGTACCGCAGCGCCGCCTGCGCACCCTCGGTCGCATAACCGTGGCCCCACGCCGACCGCGCCAGTCGCCACCCGATCTCGACCGCCGGCGTGAACGGGGCCTCGAACGTGGGGTCCCAGAGTCCGACGTACCCGACGAACTCCGGCCCGCCGACCACCTCGACCGCCCAGAGCCCGTAACCCTTCGCCGCGAACGAGGCCTCGATGCGATCCACCATCGCGTCGCTCTCCGCCCGCGTCATCGGGCCGAGGAGGAACTCCGTCACCTCCGGGTCGGCGTTCAACGCCGCGAACGGTTCCCGGTCCGACTCCCGCCAACCCCGCAGCAACAGTCGGTCGGTCGACAACTCTGGCGCGCTCATTCCCCGAGCCTAGGCACGACGCCGAGCTCGCTCAGAAGGGCGGTTCGTCGTCGGGTCCGGGGGCCGGTGCCGCGGTCCGTGCGGCGCCGGCCCGGGTCCAGGGCGAGGGTGTGGGTGGGGGTTGTTCGAAGTCGGGGGGTTCGTCCCCGACCGGTGGGGGTGGTCGGGTGATGAACACCTGCCCGGTGGGGGTGGT
>NZ_BAAAHE010000057.1 GCF_039525035.1 Sporichthya brevicatena | reverse complement strand
CATCTCGAGCGGGCTCAAGCCACCGCGCGACCGCCGCGCGGATTATTCAGGAGAGTCCTAGGCCGTCGCAGCGTCGCTACACCGAAGCCGAGAAGCAGGGGGCGGTGCGCTTGGTTCGGGCGCTCCGCAAGGAGCTCGGCGGAACGCAGGGGGCGATTTCGAGAGTCTCGGCCCAGCTCGGGTTCGGCTCGGAGTCGGTGCGGAAGTGGGTCCACCAGGCTGACATCGATGAGGGCATTGAGCCTGGCTTGACCTCGGCGGAGTCGGCGCGGATCAAGGAGCTCGAGCAGGAGAACCGTGAGCTGCGCCGGGCTAATGACTTGTTGAAGCGGGCTTCGGCTTTCTTTGCGGCGGAGCTCGACCGCCCATCGAAGTGATCGTCGCGTTCATCGACGACAACCGTGCAGAGTTCGGAGTCGAGTTCATCTGCAAGCACATGCAGGTGGCTCCGAGCACGTACTACGCGGCGAAGAAGCGGCAGGACCAACCGTGTGCAAGGGCGGTCCGCGACGCGGTGATGATGCAGGTCCTGCTCGCGTTGTGGATCGCCAACCGGAAGGTCTATGGAGCCCACAAGCTCTGGAAGGCCGCGCACCGCGCGGGCCACGACATCGGCCGTGACCAGGTCGCTCGCCTCATGCGGGAACTGGGCATCGAGGGCGTGTCCCGGCTGCGTAAGAAGGTCTTCACGACCCGTTCCGATCCCGACGCGACCCGGGCTCCGGACCTGGTGAGCCGTCAGTTCAAGGCTGACCGTCCCGATGCCCTGTGGGTCACCGATCTCACCTACGTCCCCACCCGTTCGGGGATGGCTTACGTGTGTTTCATCGTCGATGCGTTCAGCCGGCGCATCGTGGGCTGGCGCGCAGCGTCGAACATGAAGACCGAGATGGTCCTCGACGCCCTGGAGATGGCCCGGGCCTCACGCGGCGGGCATCGCCTCGTCGGTCTGGTGACGCATTCTGATGCTGGGTCACAATTCACCTCGGTTCGCTTCACTGAGCGACTGGAGGAGATCGGTGCTCGTCCCTCGATCGGGACGATCGCGGATAATCCTACGACAACGCGCTGGCCGAAACGACCAACGGCCTCTACAAGACCGAGTGCGTTCACGGCCCCGACAGCCGCGGCTGGGACGACGTCGACGAGCTCGAACTCGCGACGCTGTCCTGGGTGCACTGGTTCAACGAGGACCGCCTCCACGGGCACTGCGGCGACCTGCCGCCGGCCGAATACGAAGCGGCGTTCTACGCTGGCCAAGACTCCAACCCGGTCGGGGTTGGAA
Source organism: Sporichthya brevicatena (assembly GCF_039525035.1). Classification (NCBI taxonomy): domain Bacteria; kingdom Bacillati; phylum Actinomycetota; class Actinomycetes; order Sporichthyales; family Sporichthyaceae; genus Sporichthya; species Sporichthya brevicatena. The sequence goes on along the minus strand of NZ_BAAAHE010000057.1, from coordinate 4,128 downwards.
TCCAATAAGAAGAGCCTCCATCAGACCCAGGGCGATTCAGTGCTCCCCTCAGACCTTCCATCTCGACGAAGACGCGCGAAGGGGGCAACTCGTTCACCCAGAGGCTCGGGCATAAGTGATCCCGAGGAGGACTGAGCGAAAGTCCTAACGGCGAAGCCTGCTTGTCAGGCGCCCCCGGACCTACATGGCGTCGGCCAGGTCCACGACCTCGGCGGGGTCCGGAGCGGTGATGGTGACGTGCTCGTCGAATCCGGCGAAGGTCATCGTCGTGGTGAACTCGCCGATGTTCGACGTCTGCCGGTTGACCGACCGCCGGATGTTGAAGTCCTCATCGACCCACATGTCCTGGACCGCGCCGGTAACCTCCATCTCGCGGAAGGTCTGGCGGAGCAGCCTGCGGGATTCTGCGTCGGTTGCGAGGCTGCGGATGAGAGCGGACGCGTCGATCGTCCCGCGGTAATGGCGGGTCGGGACGCCGTCGATCACCTCATCGCCAAGATCGGCCAGATCCCGGGCTTCGAGCAGCAGGTCCACCCCGCTCTGAGGGTCGGCGCGAGAGATCAGGTCCAGCATCCAGCCGAGGTTCAGCCCGCCGCCGCTCGCCATGTCGCCGGCGGAAACCCTCGTCCACGAGGTGTCCAGCGGCGTGCCCGACCCGACGAGGCGGAAGTACATGGTGCTACCGATGAACATCGCTTCCATCTGAGCCGGGAAGGGCACCCCAGCGGCCGCGCCGGCGGCGCTCATGTCCATGGTCATGGACATCGCGTTCTGGGTACCGCGCTGGTACGCCCCCGTTGCCTTCACGGCCGGCGCGCCGGGCGAGGTCGAGAGCATCGTGAAGCGCGCACTGCGCGGGGTCTCGTCGGTCTCGCCCGCTCTCGCCATGACCGCGGCCGGCGACATCGCGCTCAAGGCGGAGACCCCGGCGTCGGGCGTGGCGTCGTTGGCCGTGGTGGTCGACGCTCCCCCGCAACCGGCCAGGCCGACCGACAGCAGTCCCGCCATCGCAGTCACGACAACACGACGGGCGCGGGCACTGGAGCCCAGCAGGCGAACGGAAGCGAAGTGCACGGCAGATCCCCCGGTTGATACGGGCTCGCCGATCCGTCCCGTTTGCCCCCTTTGACGGCGCCGTCCCTCGGTCGGTTCCAGTTGCCCGAAGAGACCAAACCAACCGGAATAACTGTAGACACATCTGCATTCATGTCTACACTTGTTCCGGCAGGTGAGAGGTGTCGTCACTCGAAGATGCGGCCGATGCGCTGGGCGCGCTGCCGACCACCTTCACCTTCGCGCAGGCGACCGCCGCGGGGATGAACAAGCACACCCTCTATCGCCTACGCGACAGCGGGGTGATCGAGTCGCTGGGCCGAGGGATCTACCGGCGAGGCGACGGTGAGCTCGCCGACCACGGCCTGATTGCGATCGCCACCGCGGCGCCCATGGCGACGTTGTGCCTGTCGAGCGCGCTCGCTCGCCACGGGCTCAGCGACGACATTCCCGCCGCACCGGACATCGCCCTACCCCGAGGTTCCCGGCCACCTGCCGTGCGGGCGAACGCGCGCTGGCACTCCTTCGCTGCCGATGCCTTCACCATCGGCCGATCCCTGACAGCGGTCGACTCCGAGACCTCCATCGGGATCTACTCCCCTGAGCGGAGCATCATCGACGCCTTCCGGACGCGCGGGTGTGAGGGTCACGAGCTCGGCAACGAGGCCCTACGCCGTTGGCTACGTCGCCGCGGTTCCCAGCCCGGGGATCTGCTCTCGCTCGCCCAGCACTGGCCGCGGACCCTGACCCCACTGGGGACCGCGCTGGAGGTTCTGTTGTGACCGGCCCGACCCGAGCGACCGTGGCCGGGCGCGCTTTCCGGGACCTGCAGAACCTCGCCAAGCGGCAAGGACGGGACATCGGCGACATCGACCTGCTCGCCACCGCGCTGCCCAACGAGTTGACGCGACGCTGGACATCGTGCGCGAGATCGCCTTGATCGAGGCCGAGGACGGACTCGCCTTCGACGTCGCCGGCGCCACGGCCGAGAGCATCCGGGACGAGGACGAGTACACGGGCGTCAGGATCTCGATCGTCGTCCGGTTGGCCACAGCCATCCTGCCGCTGCACATCGACGTCAACGTCGGCGATCCGGCGTGGCCCGCGCCAGCCGTGATCGAGGTACCCCGATTGCTCGGCGGCAGCATCGCGATCACCGGATACCCCGTCGCCATGGTGCACGCCGAGAAGATCGTCACCGCCATCCAGCGCGGCATTGCCAACACCCGCTGGCGCGATTTCGCCGACATCCACACCCTCAGCAATCGCCACCCGGTCGAGGGATCCGATCTGCAGACCGCGCTCCAGACCGTCGCCGGCGCACGGGCGGCACAGCTCATCCCTCTCGCCGACCGACTCCGCGGCTACCCCGAACGCGCCCAGGGCCGATGGGCGGCCTGGCGGCCTGGCGGCGAAAGTACCGCCTCGACGCGGCCGTCCCGGTCTCTTTCCGCGATGTCCTCACCGAGATCGCCACTTTTGCCGACCCCGCCTTGCGCGGCCAGGTGACCGGGCTCCGGTGGGATCCGCACGACCGCGTCTGGCGCGACTCCGCTGAGAACACCGGTCCCAGATGAACACGGGAGACGACGCAGCGATGAAACCCACGCCGACCTTTGCCTCCGCCTCCTGCTCCGCATCGTCCCCAGCGCCGAAGGCGGCCGCAGCACGCCGATCGCCGGCGGGTTCGGGCTCGAACGCCGGTTCAAGTACCGACCGAACTGGGGCCTCCCCGGCACCGAGCAGCCGCACCAGGCACCGGCCCCGGTCCTCGGATTCGACTGGACTGACATCGCCCCTGGGGACACTTGCCTGGCCGTCATCGTCGCGGTGAACCCGCAGGCCGGCTGGATCGACGTACACGCCGGAGACGACTTGCGCATGTACGAGGGACACCGAATTTGCGGACACGGGCGGGTGATGTGGCGCCGCTCCACCACGTGGCCGTTGCCGAACTCGGACATCGATCAATTCACCCAGTGGCTCCGTGAAAGTGGCGAGTTCGAAGTTCCTGACGACCCGTTGGATTGACGACTGGCCCTCACCACTACCGAACGCCGGCAGCCAGTCCTTCAGCCGCGAGCCCCCCAGCCAACTCGACGAATTCACCAAGCCTTCCCCGCGTGGCATGAAACGTGGCATGAACTGCAGCAGATTCCGGGAATCGGAGGGGCCGGAGAGGATCGGACTGCAACCGCAGTGAGCGTGAGATGCCACGGTCAACCTGGTGCACCGTCCTCCTAAAGCGGGTGTCGGCAGTTCGAATCTGCCCGGGGGCACGTGCTGACCTGCAGGTTTCCGGGCCTGCGACGCTCCCCGCTCCGCCGTGGCATGAAACGTGGCATGAGTCAATTCGTTGGAGATGACATCTCCACTGCAGTCGGTGGAGATGTCCACTCCGGCGCAGGCCGGAGTCAGGCGACACGGCCCCGGGGCCAGGCGTCGACTCTTCATCGCCGGGCGTCCGAGCTTCCTCCTTTGGGGGGACCACCCGCCGACAGTCAATGACGGCCCCGTCTCGGAGAGCCGATCGATGTCACCCGGTTGCTGTTGTTCCTCGCCTCATCGGAAGCCTCGTTCGTCAGGGGCTCGGAGTACGTCGTCGACGGTGGACTCCTCCTCGGTCCCGCCCTGCCCGCCGAGGCCGCATGAGCGCCGCCTCAGTGGGGCGGCGGCAGCGGAGCGAGCCGGTGGAGGTCGCGGATCACGGTGCGGATGCAGGTGATCGTGTCGTCAGTGGAGTCGACGAGTTCCGTGATGCGGGAGGGGTCGACGACGGTGTTGTCACGAGCGGTCGCCTGGAAGGACATCCCGATCGCGTACAGCCGCCCGAGGACCTGGTCGTGGAGTTCGGCCGCGATGCGGTCGCGTTGCTCGAGCAGATGCATGCGCTGCTGACGCATCCGGGCGTCCGCGAGCCCGAGCGCGAGTGTCGCGTGATTGGCCAGCACCACCACCGGGTCGAGATCGCCCTGCTCGAACTCGGCCCGTCCAGGAGCTTGTCAAGAATTCCGGCTCCACTGACGCTTCCGTGGGTCGTTGATCGCCCCTGAACGAGCACACGCCGCTCCCAGC